>CALBKW010000083.1 GCA_937895785.1 uncultured Candidatus Melainabacteria bacterium
ATTCCTTTCACCTTGGTATGAAAGAGGCGGTATGAAACCTGCTGATGAAAACGATAAACCAGTATTCGTTGGAAGATTTAATATTGGTGCAATTAGCTTACACTTACCAATGATTTATGCTAAAGCTCAAAAAGAAGGTAAAGATTTCTATGAAGTTCTTGATTACTATATGGAAATGATTAGAAACTTACACAAACGTACTTATGATTATCTTGGCGAAATGAGAGCGTCAATTAACCCTCTAGGTTTCTGCGAAGGTGGTTTTTATGGCGGTCACTTAGGTTTACATGACAAAATTAAACCTATCTTAAAATCTTCAACAGCATCATTTGGTATTACAGCATTAAATGAATTGCAAGAATTATACAATGGAAAATCTCTTGTTGAAGACGGTCAATTTGCATTAGAAGTTATGGAATACATCAACAAGAAAGTAAACCAATTCAAAGATGAAGATGGAAACTTGTATGCAATTTATGGTACTCCAGCAGAAAATCTTTGCGGTTTACAAGTTAAACAATTCCGTAAAAAATATGGTGTAGTTGAAAAAGTTTCAGACAGAGGTTATGTTTCAAACAGTTTCCACTGTCATGTTACAGAAAAAATTGGACCTTTAGAAAAACAAGATTTGGAAGGTCGTTTCTGGGAATTGATGAACGGTGGTAAAATTCAATACGTAAAATATCCAATCTCTTATAACACAAAAGCAATCGAAACTTTGATTAAAAGAGCAATGGATAAAGGTTTCTATGAAGGTGTAAACCTATCACTTTCATACTGTGATGATTGCGGTCACCAAGAATTGAATATGGATGTATGTCCAAAATGCGGTAGCAAAAACCTAACAAAAATTGATAGAATGAACGGCTACTTGTCATATTCAAGAGTTAAAGGTGATACTCGCTTGAACGAAGCAAAAATGGAAGAAATCAAAGATAGAGTAAGTATGTAATAGAATTTTCGGTAGGGCGCAGTGTGAACGTAAGTGAACCCAGCCCATCTGAGCAAATAGCCTTTTGGAGAGCAAATTTGAGCAAAGCGAAAATTGAAAGCAAAAATAATAAGGCTATGCAAACCCGAATAATTCTATATGGCTCTAGACTTCCCGTTAAACGCAAGAGAACAGGACAGTAAGTAATATTAATGGGTTTTGATTTTTAATCAAAGCCCATAATTATAAAATATAGTATTTGTATAGGATTTGGAAAGAGATTAATGAATTACCACAATATTACAAAGGAAGATATGCTTAACGGTGACGGATTGAGAACCGTGCTTTGGGTTGCAGGTTGTAACCATAAGTGTAAAGGTTGTCAAAATCCGATTACTTGGGATGAAAAAGGTGGATTACCTTTTGATAAAGAGGCAGAAGATGAATTATTTGAAGCTTTAAAAGTTCCAAGTATTTCAGGCATAACTTTTAGTGGTGGAGATCCTTTATTCCCAAATAACCGTTCAGAAATCTTTAGATTGATTAAAAAGATAAAATCAGAACTTCCAGAAAAGACTATATGGCTTTATACGGGCTATTCTTGGGAAGATGTTTGTGATTTAGACGGAATAAAAGATATTGATGTTTTAATTGATGGCGAGTTCGTTCAAAAGTTGAATGATAACAATTTACACTGGGTTGGAAGTTCAAATCAACGTGTAATAGATGTTAAAAAATCGACTCGTGACAGTGTTATTTTACATGTGTAAATGAGAGTAAAAAGGCTTGAAAGTCCTTATTGCAAAAGAATATGGGCTCGATATTGACGTCCGTTAATTGTTAACAAATGTTAAATAAAAGAAGAAAAAAATAAACTTATCTTAACATTACTTCACAAAAGGGTTGAAATTTTTATATAAATCTGATATACTAAAGATATACAAATTATATACTTCGTTTTGCAAGTTAAGAGGTCTTGCATAAGAAATTTTTAAAAGTCTGTTTTTAATTTATTAATTACCACCACAAAAAAGAGAAAGTACGAAGAAGATTCGTGCAGCTTAGTTCGTCTGTTAAAAATTATGTTTTAATGGCTTACTTTGTCATGCAAAAATGTTGATTTTTTGAAAATCGTCGTTATAAATAAAATAAAAATTAAAATCGAGAGAATAAAATGAGAGTTGAATATTAGAATGAGGAGAGATGCTTATGAAAAATTGTCCTGTTGAAATGAAAAAAAGTTTTACAAACCCTGCAAAATCAGAAGTTTTAGCTAGCGATAATGATACAACTTTATCATTATATGTTAGAGAATTAGCTTCAATCAAATCATTATCACCTTTAGAAGAAAAAGCAGTTGCAAAAAGAGCTCAAGAAGGCGATAAAGAAGCTAAAAAACAATTAGTTCAAGCTAACTTAAAATTAGTTATTACAATTGCTAAAAAAGCAATTCATATGTCTAGCTTACCTTTAATTGATTTAATCCAAGAAGGCAACTTAGGTTTGATGATTGCTGCAGAAAAATTTAATTACAAATTAGGCTACAAATTCTCAACTTATGCAAGCTGGTGGATTAAACAATCTATGTTCAAAGCTATTTCTGAACAAGGTCACTGCATGAAAATTCCTGTATACATCCAAGAAACATTATCAAAATTCTCTAAAATCAAATCAGAAATGGAAAGAGAATACAATTGCCAAGTAAGAACTCAAGATGTAGCAGAAAAAATGAACATTTCTGCTGACAAAATTGATACATACTTAGCTGCATATTCAAAATCAGTTTCATTAGAAGGTGGTTTTGAAAACGATAACGGTAAAGAAACTTCATTAGCTGATATTTTGGCAGATGACAGAGCAAGCGTACATTCAGCAGTTGAATATGAAGGCTTGAAAAATGATATCGAAATGGTTGTTTCAACATTAAAAGAACGTGAACAAGAAGTTGTAAAAATGCGCTATGGCTTAGGCAACATGGCAAAAAGAACTTTAGAAGAAATTGGTAACATTTATGGCGTTACAAAAGAATGCATTAGACAAACTGAATTAAGAGCATTGAAAAAAATGAAAGCTCAAGGTCAAGACGTTTTAGCTTGCTATATTGATTAATTGACTTTTCGGAAGGGCGCCGTGTGAGCGAAAGCGAACCCAGCCCGAAAGGTGGAGCAGGACGTTACTCCTGCGACAACCCGAATAAGTCAAGCTATGATTAGACTTTTCGTAAATATAGCAAAAATACACCGTATCTGTTAATAAATAAAATGCACTCATTCAATATTCAACAAACAATTCAACATTCAACATAAGCGAGAGAGAACAACGAGAAAAGAGAAAGAAAATAAGGTTAAAATGTAGCGGGCGATGATGAAATCATCGCCCGCCTTTTTTCGTACATAGAAGAAATAACAAATAATATATACTAATAATTTGAGAAGTTAATTATACGAGTCCTTCTTTTACAGCCTTAACGGCAGCTTGAACGCGGTCACTTACGCACATCTTTTGTAGGATTGAGCATACATGGGCTTTTGCCGTGTGAACTGAAACGATTAGTTCTTTAGCGATTTCAGTGTTACTTTTGCCCATAACTAAGTGTTTTAATACTTCAAATTCTCTTTCTGTTAGTGGAACTCGTCCTTCTTGTGACATAGAGTTTGAAAGAACTCTAGTGCTTTCGACTTTTGGAAAGGAATTTAGTGCCATTTGAGCTACCTCTGGGTCAAGCCAACAAACACCTTTTGCAACATCTCTAACCACGTCAGCAAGTTTTGTTGGGTCAATATCTTTTAAGCAATAAGCTGTTGCTCCAGAAGTTAATGCTGCGAGGACTTCTTCTTCTCTATCGTGAGAAGTTAGAGCTATAACTTTAATTTTAGGATTAATTTCTTTAACTTTAACGGTCGCCTCGATGCCATTCATTTTTGGTAGACCTAGGTCCATTAGAACGACATCTGGGTTATGTTTTCTTATAGTATCTAAACCTTCAAATGCATCTTCGCATTCGCCGATTACTTCAATGTCAGGATTGGCATTTAGTGCGCATCTCAAGCCAACTCTTGTTAGTTTGAAATCTTCAATAATAACTACTGATATTGTTTTTGTTTGGGGTAATGACATTGTAACTCTCCTTTTCTTATTACAATTCTATTAAATGACATTTTCTTTCATTTTGTAATTAACCACCCGTCTAGTATTATGTTAGCTAGGTGACTAATGTTTTGATTGAAAGGGCTTAATATCATCAGACTAAAGCATATAGGTAGTAATATTTTTAGAGGATTTGTCTATGTCGGTAAAAACATGTTCTTGATTAAAAATTTTTTCTATTATAAAATTAAAAACGAAAGAAATATGAGGTTTTAAAATGGATCAAATTATTAGAGTTGCATGGGATTTAAACGAAAATACAGAAAATAGATACCAATTAGTGTATGAAATTGCTGAATTGGCTAAAAAATTAGTAGATGAAAACCAAGCAAGAAAAGCTAGAGAAGATGCTTTTGGCTTTGATGAATACAATAACTTTGATAACTCTTATAAAAAAGAAAATCCGGTAGAACACGCAATTATGGTAAAAGCGTCTGAAGCCGATGATAATAGACTTGTTGGTTAATACCGCAAGATAGTGTTTATTATTTATTTAGGAGATTTTGATAGATGCAATTAAAAGAAACAGTTGATTATATCAACGAAAAAACAAACAACTTTGCACCTGAAATTGCAATCGTTTTAGGTTCAGGTTTAGGTGATTTTGCAGATGATTTCTGTGATATCGCATTGTCATACAAAGATATCCCTGGATTTGAAGCTTCAACAGTAAAAGGTCACAAAGGTCAATTGGTATTTGCGACAGTTGCTGGTAAAAAAGTTGTAATGATGCAAGGTCGTTTCCACTATTATGAAGGACACCCAATTCAAAAAGTTGTATATCCAGTAAAAGTGTTCAAAAAATTAGGCGTAAAAACTTTAATCGTAACAAACGCTGCTGGTGGTATCAATAGAACTTTTAATGCATCAGATTTAATGTTAATTACAGACCATATCAACTTCATGCACGTAAATCCATTAATTGGACCAAACGATGAAGAATTAGGACCAAGATTCCCAGATATGACAGAAGTTTACAAAAAAGACTTGCAAGAAATTGCAATGTCTGCAGCTAAAAAATTAGACATCAATTTGAAAAAAGGTGTTTATATGGCTCTTACAGGTCCTAACTACGAAACTCCATCTGAAACAAAAATGGTTGAAATGTTAGGTGCTGATGCTGTAGGTATGTCAACAGTTCCAGAAGCTATGGTTGCTAACTACTGTGGTATGAAGGTTCTAGGTATTAGCTGTATTTCTAACGCTGCGGCTGGTATTACAGGTGAAGTTCTTTCTCACCAAGAAGTTATCGAAGCTGCAAATGCAGTAAAAGGTAAATTCAAATCATTGTTATTTGAATGTGTTAAAGCAATGTAGTCTTTGAAAATAATTTGTTTAAAGCGACGGCGGAGCGAAGCTCCGCCGTCGCTTTTTGGTTTTGTCCTATCACTCTGCTGAATAAACGATTGATAATCGTTTATGAGAGGCTTGTTGCGGTATCTTTAAATTTGCCATTAAGTTATAAATTATATTTACTTATGTAAAGAATTGGAATTTTAGTCTAGAATTTCATTCTGAGTTGGAATAATATTCTAGTATGATTAATATGAACCAAAAAGTTGATGAATTTAAGAAAAATTTGATATTGGATACTGCAAGTGAGTATTTCAAAAATTTGGGTTATGAAAAGACTCAGATTGACAAAATTTCTAAAGACTTGAGTATTGGTGTAGGTACTATTTATGGTTACTTTAAATCTAAAGAAGGTTTATTTTTAGCTTGGTTGCAGTTTGTAATTGATAAAGCGTATGCCGAAATTAAAGAACATTGCGCTGATTCGGTTACTCCAGTTGAAAAGTTAAAAATGATTGTCGATTATAAGATTAAATATTTTGAAAAGAATAAAACAACAATCAAAGGGTATATGCAAAATAACCAATTCTTTTTACGTGGTATTTCAAGACGTAAAGAACACCCTATGGCAAGAGTTTACCAATATTGTGCAGATATTATAAAAGATTTGAAACAAATGGATGACAACGAAGCCTACCTTTTGGCAACAATTTTTGACGGTATAATTAACTGTTATATAGAAAATTCTTTTGAAGAAGATAATTTATCACTAAAAAAAGACGAAATAGTAGAAAGATTTTTACGATTGGTTGGAGTGTAATGAAAAAGATTTTAAGTTTATTTTTTATAGCTGGAATGTTATTTATGCAACCCGCATTTAGCGCAGAAGTTAAAAAGGGTGGTATTCAACGCGTAGATTTAACTTTTGAACAAGCTTATGAATTGATGCTTGATAATAATAACAAATTGAAGGCTTATAATGAATTAATTAAACAAATGAAGTATGAGAAACGTTCTGCATTAGGACAATTTTCACCAAAAGTAGGTTTGAATGCCTCATATATTCATTTTAATCACGATTTGACATTAACTTCAAATGGTTCAATGACTATGGCTGGTCACCCAATTACATTTGGTGCTCAAACTTTAATTCAAGATAAAAATGTATTTACAGCAGGTGGTGCAGTTGTTTGGAATATCTTTACAGGTGGTAAATTGTTATCAAATCATGCAGCAGCAAGGGCTAAATTAGAAGCTTCTAATGAAAAATACAGAGAAGTTCAAGATGATTTAACTTTAGAACTTGTGAAACGCTATTATGGTTTGAGAATGGCAAGAGATGTTGTTGAAGTTAGAAAACAAGTTGCAGATGGCATTGGTCAGCACTTGAAGGATGCAAAATTATTAGAAAAAGAAGGTATAATTTCAAAATCAGAACGCTTACATGCAGAAGTTGCCTATGCAGATGCAATGCGTGATTACAAAGCATCATTGAGAGATGCAAATGTAATTGAAGAAGGCTTAAAAACATTGATTAAGGCGCAAGATGCGAATTTGAAAGATGTTTATATTCAACCAAATTCTTTGTTGTTTGTGTATGATGACAGTTCAATTGATGTCGTTGCAATGAAGGAAAATGTTAAAGCAAACAACCCTCAATTAAAACAATTGAGAGCAAAGAAAAAAGCTTTGAACGCAAAATATCACGCAAAAATGGCTAATTATTCACCAACATTAACTCTTTTTGCTTATGATGTAGCTGCCGCAAGTCACTTATCAGAAGCATTCCCAAGAGCTGCAATTGGTGGTACTGCAAATTGGTTATTGTTTGATGGTTTTTCAAGACTAAATGATGTTAAAGCTGCGAATTGCGAAAGAAAAATGGTGGATTTTGAAATCTCAGATGCTGAATACAACCTTGAAAGTCTTGTTGTAAAACAGTATCAAGAATTGATGAAATATAAAGAACAATATGACAGTTCTTCGAAATCAATAGAAAATGCGCAAGAAGCTTTAAGAACTTCATCTTTAGCATTTAAAGAAGGGTTTGGAACATCTTTACAGGTTACGGATGCTCAAATGATGTTGTCAAAAGTTAAAATTGAACGATTAAATTCAATTTACAACTATGATGTAACTTTAGCAGATTTATTAAAAACAAATGGTGACACAAAAGCTATTTTGAATTATGTGTCAAATTCTAAAACAGAAAAATTTTAAGTGAGGATAATATGAATAAAAAAGCAATTACAGGAATCTTTTTTGTAGCAGTAATTTTAGCTGTAGTAGGTTGCGTTTATGCGTTTATGCAAGCAAATACAATGTTATTACAGGGTGAAGTTGATGTTAAAACGGTAGATTTAGCATCAAAAATTACAGGTCGTATAGAAAAAATTAATTATAAAAAAGGCGATAGAGTTAAAAAGGGTGATGTTTTGATTGCTCTTGATACTCCAGAAATTAACGCAAAAGCTGCTCAAGTTGATGCTACCGTTCAATTAGCTTTGGCTCAACAAGAAAAAGTTAATAACGGTGCTAGAAATGAGCAAATTAGTATGGCAAAAGCTTCTAGGGATTTGGCAAAAAAAACTTTTGACCGATTAAATAGATTGCACGATGAAGGTGTAATACCGACTCAAAAACTTGACGAAGCAAGAGCGAAATATCAAGCTGCACAAGATAATTACAATATGTTAGTGACAGGTAGTAGAGTCGAAGACAAACTTTCTGCTGCAGCAAATGTGAAACGTGCTATGGGTGCAAATGATGAAGTTCAATCTTACTTAAAAGAAAATACAATTGTTGCTCCAATTGACGGTGTAATCACAGAAATTAACGTAGAAGAAGGCGAATTAGTCGGTGCTGGTTATCCAATAGTTACTATCGTTGATGATAACGACTGTTGGGTTGTGTTTAATTTAAGAGAAGACTTATTGTCTAAAATTAAAGACGGCACAGAATTTAACGTTAAAATTCCAGCAATGGGCAAAGAACCAGTGAAAGTTAGAGTAAATTATATCTCAGTAATGGGTGATTTTGCTAATTGGCGTGCTACAAAAGCAAAAGGTGACTTTGATATGAAAACTTTTGAAGTTCGTGCTGTTCCTGTTGAAAAAGTAGAAGGCTTACGTGCTGGCATGAGTGCTGTTTTTGATTGGAAGAAACTTAAATAATGTCATTAAAAAGTGTTGTAAAACGAGAAATAAAGCGAATTTATAGAGAGCCGTTGTTCTGGACGGTGGCTTTTATAATGCCTTTGGCAATGTGTCTGATAATCTGCTTGATTTTTTCAAAAGGTTCTCCAACAGATATGCCGATAGCTGTTTTAAATGACGACAATTCCTCTTTTTCAAGAATGTTTGTAAGGGATTTAGAAGCTTTACCTTCTTGTTCAGTAAAATATAATGTGACAAGCCTTGAAGAAGGTCGTCAATTGCTTACAGAAGGCAAGGTATATGCGTTTGTTGCTATTCCTCGTGATTTTCAACGTGATATTTATAGATTAAAACAACCAAAACTTTTATTTTACTACAATAACCAAAGAATTTTGATTGGTGGGATTATATCAAAAGACGTGACAATGCTTGTTCAAACAATGATGGTAGGGCTTGATGCGACAATTCGTTCTAAGCGAGGTTTGCCAATGGACGAGGCCATTAAACAGGCTAATTTAATTAGGGTTAATGAACATGTACGCTCAAATCCTTATTTTAACTACCAATATTTCCTATCAATAGTTGCGTTTGGACATATCTTACAAATTCATTTAATTTTAACAATGTTGTGGGCGTTGGGTACAGAATTTAAGTATGGTACAACAAAGGAATGGCTAAAGAGTGCCGATAATTCAATAATTAAAGCGTATTTCGGTAAATTAATTCCTTATTTTGCAATATTTATAATGCTTTTTGCAATTTTATTCGGTACATATTTTATAATAATGGGAATCCCGTACACAGGTGATTGGTTTATGGGTATTTTATCAACATTATTGTTCATATTTGCTTGTTGTTGCGTATCAATTATTTTTATTTCAATCAATGGTAATTTTAGATACGGATTGAGCAATGCAGCATTCTATGTAGCAATGGGCTTTGCTTTTGCTGGTGTAACTTATCCTGTAATGGTTATGCCGTGGATTGCAAAGGCTTACAGCGCGACTTTGCCATTAAGTTATTGGGTTCAAGTGATGATTGACCAATCTTTAAGACAAATACCAATTATTTATGACTTTAAACATATAAATTCAATGCTAATTTTGTCTGCAATAGGCCTGTTAGCGCTGATTAGACTTAAAAAATTAGCTATGGATGAAAAAAGGTGGTATCAATCATGATGAAAAAATTAATTGATATCATAAAAGATGAATTTGATTTGTTCCGCAAAGAATCAGGCGCAATGCTAATTATGATTATTGGTGTTGTTGCATATTCTATCTTTTATATGTTGCCTTATTCGTCTGAGATTATCAAAGAAGCACCTATTGGTGTGGTGGATTTTGATGGAACAAAAATGTCACATGAATTTATACGTAATCTAAACGCTACAGATTCTGTGGATATTGTTTCTCGTCCAGTAAGCATTGATGAGGCTAAACATCAATTTTACAAAGGTGAAATTAAAGGGTATGTAATTGTTCCTAGAGATTTTCAAAAAGAAATAAAAAGAGGTTCTCAAGCTGTTGTTTCAACCTATGCAGACTCAAGTTATTTGATTATTTATAAAACGATTTATTCAGCCGTTGTTCAAACTGCTGTAAATTACGGTGCAAAAATTGAAGTTGGTAAACTTCTAAAAAAAGGTATGTCAAAAGATGTTGCAATGACAGTAAAACAGCCTTTTGAATTTGTACAAGTCCCACTTTATAACCCTGCGGGAGGTTATGAAACTTATGTTTATCCAGTAATTTTGATTTTAATTCTTCACCAAACTCTTGTGGTCGGTATTGGTTTAATGCAAGGTACAAGACACGAATTAAAAGAAAATTATTGTAAAAAAGAAGAGGATATTCCAATTACTTTATTCGGAAGGTGTACAGCTTATGTCTTGCTATATATGTTTTATTCAATCTTCTATTTTCTGATATATCCAGCAATTGGCAAATATCCTATGTCGTATAACCTTTTGCCATTGATATTAATACTTATTCCAATGTTTTATGGTGCAGGATTTTTCTCTCATACAATTTCTTACTACTTCAAAAAGAGAGAATCTTCTTTGTTGATATTAGTTGTAACTTCTTTGATATTTATCTTTCTTCCAGGATTAATTTGGCCAAAAGAAGCTATACCTCAATGGCTAAATATCGTTGCATATTTTATTCCTGCAACTTGCGGGGTAGATGGAATTATCAAGGTTAACCAAATGAACGCAACTTTCTGGAACGTAAGATACGATTTCTTATGGCTAATCTTCCTTTGCTGGTTGTATTTTGTTTCATCAATTTACGTAATCAAAAAGAAATTTCATAAAGACGATTTAGACAAAAATAATTAATGTTCTTTGTAATAATATGTTAGCTCTGTATTAAGGTCTAATTTTTTGCTATCTTTTTTGAAAATTCCAAGTTTTATGCCCATTTTTGCTAGTCTATAAAGCAAACTTACACCTAAAACACCAAAGCCGTATTTGCAAGAGCGCATAAAGTTTATAGAAGAAGCTTCTTTAAAATATTTTGTAGGACAAGAAATTTCACCGATATTGTATTTATTAAATAATAATAGAGCTAAAATTTCGTTGTCAAAAATAAAATCGTCATTGCAACTTGCAAGTGGTAATTTTTCCAAAACTTCTCTCGTAAACCCTCTGAAACCAGTGTGATATTCAGATAATTTTTCACCTAAAAATAAATTTTCAAAACTTGTTAAAAATTTGTTTGCTATGAATTTGTACAAAGGCATTCCACCTTTAAGAGCAGAATTTCCAAGCATACGTGATGCCATAACTGCATCATATTGCTCAAATGCCATCATAGAAACCATTGCAGGAATAAGTTTTGGTGTATATTGGTAATCTGGGTGTAACATAACAACAATGTCCGCTCCAGCCTTTAATGCCGCTAGATAACAAGACTTTTGATTGCCCCCATAACCTTTGTTTTTTTTGTGTACAATTGTTGTTATATTTAAAGATTTAGACAGCTCTTTAGTGTTATCTAAAGAGCTGTCGTCTACTAAAATAATTTCGTCAACAAATTCTCGGTAAATTTCATCGTATGTTTGTTTTAAGGTATGTTCTGCGTTGTAAGCAGGCATGATAACAACAATTTTTTTACCGTTAAGCATGACTTCCTATTCTTCTGGCATTGCTTCAACAACTTCGATTTCTTCTTCATCGTTGTTGTCAACATTTTCCATTCTGATAGATGCTTTGTTTGAAGATAAAGCTTTGTCTTTTACTTTTTGAACTTGTCTTAATAATTTATCAGATAATAAGTCGATGCTAGCATACATAGATTCAGCAGATTCTTCTAAATGAATTTTAACTTTGTCTAAGTTGCATCTAACTTCTGCGATGTGTTTTTCAGCAGCAGCAGGATTTTTGATAACTGATAAAATTACTTCAATACCTTGAATTTGGTCGTAGTGTGTAGCTACTTTACCAATTTTTTCCTTTACATAAGCTTTGATAGCTTCTGTGATTTCGATGTTTCGTCCGTTTACGTGTATACGCATTATTAAGCCTCCAATGTTAGTTTTATAGATAGAATACTAGAAACAAAAATTAAAATCAATTAATCAATAATGTATTGTTAACATAATTAATCAGAAATGATTTGTTGTAGTTCAACGTTTGGAGTACCTAACACTCTCACTAATTCTAAAACAGAAGCCTTCATTTGGCATTTTTGAGATGAGCCAGAGAAGAAATCTTTGTAGAAACAACCTTCGCAATTGCAACCACGTTTGTAACAATCTAATGCTGTTGGTGTCCATCTTCTAACGGCTACAGCTCGTCCCATATCACGACTTCTAAACACTATGTATTTCCTCCAAGTATTATTTTTAATTTGATTATGAAATATATTTTGCTAGGCGTAGACTGATTGTCATGCCCAACTACTACCCACAAAGCAATGTTTACTTGCTTTATATACATTGTAAAATTTCAAAGCGTTTTTGCAAGGGCATTTTAGCCCTATTTTCACATTTCGCAACATATACCTTGAACATGCATATTCGCTGAATTGTAGGTATATCAATAAGCATGACTTTTGCGCTATGACATGATTAGCGCCTACAAAAACATGGAAACCCATGATTGGCGCATGTTTTCATGTTTTGGTTTTTGATTAAGAAATGTAAATTATTTCCAAAACCCATGCCTATTTCAGCCTTATTTGGCATGGTCTGCTTAATTATCTTCTTGAACTTAAAGTTTTTTTAAGATATATTAAAAATATAAGTAGCAATATATAAATAGCAAAGGAAGAATATTTTGGATAACGGTTTTATTGAAAACGGATTTATTGTGAACTTAAGCAATGCCAAAAATGCGGCAGAAGTTATTTATGAATTAAGTTCTATCTTAGAAATGCCTGAAGCAAAAGGCAAAAAGATTTGTTTAAAATTAGAAGGTATTGATTTGACTCAATCTCAACTATTGAGCATTAGAGCGTTAATTGAATCTATGGATTCAACTTTAGAATTTGTTGATTCTTCTTCTGATGTTACAAAAGAATCAGCAGGTGCGTTAGAAATTCAAATTTCTGAATTGAAAAATGAAGTTGAAATTCCAAAAATTGAGCCAACTCAAGAAGAATTGGAAGCTTTAACGAAGAAACCAGATTTGTTCAGTGGAAGTGATCATGATTTAGCTTTCCAAGAGCTTGCACAAGAAGAAGGTATCCTTAAAGAGGATGAAATGAAAACTTATGCAACAATGGACGAAGATGAAGTTCCAAACTTTGAAGACAAAGAAGATGATGAAGATATTGAAAAGTTACCAACTTTATACTTGCATCAAACTCTTCGCTCAGGTCAAACAATTACATCAGATGGAAACATTGTTGTAATTGGTGATGCAAATCCAGGTAGTGAAATTATTGCAAGAGGCGATGTTACTGTATGGGGTGTTTTGGGCGGTATTGCTCAAGCAGGTTCTCACGGTAACGTTAATGCAAGAATTAGAGCATTGAAAATGAACGCAATTCAATTAAGAATTGCAAACTGCTATGCAAGACGTGTGAATACAGAAAATATACCATTTGTTCAAAAATCACCTTCATTCACACCTGAAGAAGCTTATATTGATGGAAAATCAATTGTTATAACTACAACATACGAAAGTAAGGAGAAATAATGACAGGTAGAGTAATCGTAATTACGTCTGGTAAAGGCGGTGTAGGAAAAACAACTACCACAGCAAACATTGGTACAGCTTTAGCAAAAGCTGGCAATAAGGTTGTTCTAATTGATACAGATTTAGGATTAAGAAACTTAGATTTGTTATTGGGCTTAGAAAACAGAATTGTTTACACTATTGTTGATGTTGTTGAAGAACGTTGCAAATTGAAACAAGCGTTGGTTAAAGATAAGAAAAATCCTAACTTATGTCTTTTAGCAGCAGCTCAAACTAGAGATAAAACAGCTATTACAGGTGAACAATTAAAGAAAATTTGTGAAGAATTGAAAGAAGATAATGATTTTATTATTGTTGACTGTCCAGCAGGTCTTGAACAAGGTTTTGAAAATGCTACTGCAGGTGCTACAGAAGCAATCGTTGTTGCAACTCCTGAAATGTCAGCAGTTCGTGATGCAGATAGAATTATTGGTCTTTTAGAATCAAAAGAACATATTGAAAAATATAACTTGTTATTAAACAGAGTTCGTCCTAATTTGATTAAGACAAATGATATGATGAGCGTTGAAGATGTTGTTGAAATCCTTTCTTGTGAATTAATCGGTATTATTCCAGAAGATACAGGAATTATCACATCAACAAACAAAGGTGAACCAATCGTTAATGATGACAAATCTTTAGCGGGTCAAGCTTATCAAAACGTTGCGAAAAGAATTATGGGTGAAACTGTTGAATTTTTGAATATTGATGAACCTCAAGATTTGATTTCAAAAATAAAGGCTTTCTTTCAAAACCTTTTTGCAAAAAAGGAGCAGTAGACAATGAAAGAGATATTTGCAGATTTATACAATAAAGTTGTGGACTTTTTCACAAAAACTGAAGAAAAAGAAGAATCTAAAAATGTTG
Organism: uncultured Candidatus Melainabacteria bacterium; assembly: GCA_937895785.1. Taxonomy (GTDB): domain Bacteria; phylum Cyanobacteriota; class Vampirovibrionia; order Gastranaerophilales; family Gastranaerophilaceae; genus UBA6984. Next base: position 14,579 of record CALBKW010000083.1, read on the forward strand.
CAAGAAACCGTTTGAAATTGGTTTTGATGCAAGATAGAACAAACTTGAATCCAAGATTATTAGAACGTTTAAGAGGCGAAATGATTGACCTTCTTTCAAAATACGTCGTAATGGATAAAGAGTTATTAGAACTAAACTTCACACCAGAAGATGACCAATTGGCATTAATGCTTTCAATTCCTGTTGTTAGAGCTAAAGACGAAGACGAAATTGAAGAAGCAATCAAAGCTGAAGAAGCTGAAAAAGAAAGAATTGCAAAGTTGGTTGAAAAAGCAGAAGAATTAGATGAAGATTCTGATGAAGACGATGAGGATGAAGAAGAAGTTGAATTTGAAGAAGAAATCGAAGTTGAAGTAGAAGCAAACGACGACAACGATGATGAAGATACTTCAAATGAAGATGAAAAAGAAAAATCTTCAGAAGAAAAGTCAGAGGAATCTGAAAAAACTAAAAAGAAAAAGAAGAAAAAAAATAAAAAGAAAAAACAACAAGAAACTTCTGAATCTCAAGAACAACAAGAAAAAGTTGAAGAAGAGGTAAAAGAAGAAGAAAAATCAGAAGAATCTGAAACTCCAGAGGATACTGAAAAAACGGATGATGAAAAAGAAGTTAAAGAAGAAACTTCAGAAGAATAAAAAAGTCTAATAAAAGCGCCGAGATGTGAAACATCTCGGCGCTTTTATTATTAGAATTTAATACTTAAATACCGCTAATCAAAATATTAATATCGACATTAAGAGCTTTTGCAATTTCTATAATGTTCAGAATAGAAGTGTTTTGCTTACCAGTTTCAATAAGGCTAATTGTTGGTATTGAAATATTTGTCATTTCAGCCAATTGCTCTTGAGAAAGGTTCTTTTTCAGTCTTTCAGCTTTGATATTAATTCCGATAAGTTTCAACTGTTCGTTTACCATAATAAGAATATTTTAATATATTGCGCAAAAATCTTCTATTAAGAAAACTACGTTTAAATATAGGATAGTATATATATTAAGGGTATAGCTAATAAAAAGACGGATTTTGAATATAATTCAAAATCCGTCTTTTGTACGTTTATATTAAAAACTATTTAACGTATTCTTCTTTATCAGCATTAGCTGGTTTTTTATTTGTAACGTACCAAGTTACAGGTTCTTCGTTAGACTCAGGAGCGATAGGTCCTTTTTTACCGTATTTAACTGGTTGTTCTTCTAATGGTAAGTTTTTACCGTAAGAGTTTACGTCACAAACAGATGCTGAATCATAATATTCTAAGAATTTATCATAATCGATATCAGCGTTGTAAGATGTGTTCCAAGGGTTTGTGCATCTTACTTTTAATTCGCCATTTTTGCCAACTTGTGGTTCAAGAGTGTAAGCGTGGAAACCGTAAACACCAGCAGCTTCAGCTACAGGGTTTTCAGTTCTACCGCCAGATGCACGAGTACCACCTGTCATGATGTAATCTTCGTTGAAGTTTGGTTTCATCATCATATCTTTAACTTTGTCAGCTTCAAAGTTTAAGTTCCATTGTCTAAATCCGCCGAAACCGAATCTTTGTAATACTTCAAAGTTATATCCACCAAGTGAGCCTCTGTAGAAATCTGCTGCACGTTGGAATTTATCTTCTTTGTTATCAGGGTCTTTCTTTAAGTCTGTGAATACTAAACCGTTTTTATCTTCTTCATAGAAAATGTTGTAGAAGTTATCATCACGGCAAACAACGATTGTTCTGTTTGGATCAGCTTTAGCTTTGTTATAATCAGCTAATCTTTGTTTGTGACCTTTGATAGATTCCATTAATTCAGGTTTTTTAGCTGCTGGAGTTTTTTCTAATTCTTTTTCTTTAGCTTCAATTCTTTCGTTCATGATTTTTTTGAACATAGTGTCAGCTTTGTTAACAGAATCAAGACCATAAGCATCTTCTAATAATCTGATACCTGTAGAACCTGCAAGGCTATATTTTTCAACGCGGTCTTTTGGAAGTTCTGCGTCTTTGTATTTGTATTCGCCGAAACCGTTTTTAAACTTAACAGTTACGTCTTTGCCATCTTGGTTGAAAGCTTCGTAAACTGCAACTCTAGCTTTAGGGTTGTTCATCAAAGTGCCTAAAGTTGAAACTAAGTAGCAATCACCGATGCTTCTTTGTTGTGTAGTGAATCTTTTAGCTGGTGGGAACAATTTAACGAACATATCTTTGTCCATGTTTAATTGTCTTGATTCTTTGTCGTTAGCTTTAACGTAGATTTTGTCTTCTTTATCTACTTTAAATACGTCACCAACTTTAACATTTTTGTGACCTTCAGCTTTTGATTTAACTGTAGGGACATATACGTCGTTCACGTTTTTGCCAGCTTTTTTAGCTTCGTAAACCATATCAATATCTTTTGCAAGATTTTCGTTCATTTTACCAGTTGCCCAATAGCACTTAACTGTTGATGGTTCAAGGTCGCCATCAGCTATCAAAGAAAGTTGCATTTGAACGTTAGCAGCTTCTTTAGTGCCACTACACATAACTTTTTTAACGTTATCTCTGTCTTCACCTTTCAAAGCTTTGTTAGCAGGGTGATTTTCTAAGAATTTTTCTGCAGTTTCTGGGGTATATTTTGTTGGTTCAGGACGTGAAACTTTTACGCCTGACATTACTTGCATAAGTTGTGCACTAGGCATTGGAACTTTTTGCATAGGGTTTGTGCTAACTGCTGGAGTTTGTTTTTTTTCAGCTTTTTGAGTGTTCTTAATTCCTGTAAATGCTACTGCTGATACTTTGTTTACTTGCATACCTTACCTTCCTAAGTTAAAAAATTTCTATGTCGCATGAAAGTTTGATGAATGTAAAAAATTGCTAAATATAATTTCTTTGTTAAGTAAAATTTACAATCGCCTAACCAAATAACCTTTTAACTTTCACACATAACATGTTGATTATAGCATTTTTATTGGGGTTTGTATACAAATTATATACAAATGTTAAGATTGTAGTAGAAGAGGATTCGGTAAGGCGTTATGTTTAATACTCTTTAATAACTGTTGCTTAAATTCTTTGTGTTACAATGCAAAACAAATGTGAAAACAAAAAATACCGATAAAATAAGTCTAGTAATATTTTTCATGATTTGTATTGTAGCATAAAATAAAGAAGCGCGAGGTTGAAAACCTCGCGCTTCTTTATTTATTTCACACACACCTTTTAACCTAATTGTCACCCTGAATTTTTCGACAAAGTGAACAAAGCGAAAACTTGAGTTTTGTCTTAACCCTTATAGTCCTTCTACGCAGCCAATCTATTTTGGGTAATTGGCGAAGTAGAATATCTGGCTGTTCTT
>CALBKW010000084.1 GCA_937895785.1 uncultured Candidatus Melainabacteria bacterium
ATTTCTATACCGTTCGGTATATAATTCATGCTATGAAAACAACAGATAACAAAAATAAAATATTATCTATAGCGCTAGATTTGTTTTCTAGCAAGGGTTATGATGCTGTTGGCGTTCAAACCCTTTGCGAAAAATCAGGCATAACAAAACCAACTTTATACTACTACTTCGGAAGTAAAGAAGGCGTTTTAAAGGAAGTTTTGAAGGCTAATTATGAAAAATTAAACAATTTGCTTGACGAAAATACACATTATACCCCAAAACCCAAAGTGTACGAAAAAGACGTTATACTTACTTTAACGACTGTCGCACAAACTTATTTGAAGTTTGCAAAAGCAAACCCAAAGTTCTATAAAATAGTGCTAAACGCAACATTTGCCCCAGATTGCGGAAGCCTAAGTAAAATAGCCAAGGATTTGAACAATGTTCAGTTCCAAATAATTGAAAAAATGTTTAAATCAATGGCACGTATTCACGGAAACATGAAAGGTTCTGAAACTCGCTTGGCATGGACATTTATCGGATTAATTAATACTTGTATAGCATTGAAAAAGCAAGATAGTATTAATGAATTTGTAAAACAGTTTATGCACGGCATTTTCAGCTAAAAAATTTTTGATGTTAATATACCGAACGGTATAGAAAGGAGAAAAACATGTGGGCTGAAGAAAGCAATTTTTATCACATTTACCCCTTAGGATTATGCGGAGCGGAGGACAAAAACCTCTTTAATGGCGAAGTTCAGCATAATTTATGCAAAATTAATGAACAGATTGAACACCTTAAAAACCTTGGAATTAATGCTATTTACTTTGGTCCAATCTTTGAAAGTACGGCGCATGGCTATGATACGGCGGATTATTATAAGATTGATTCAAGGTTGGGAACTAATGAAGAATTTAAAGAATTATGCCTAAAACTCCACAATAACGGTATTAAAGTTGTTGTTGATGGTGTGTTTAATCACGTTGGACGTAATTTTTGGGCATTCAATGATGTTAAAAATAATAGAGAAAATTCTCAATTTTGCGATTGGTTTTATATCAATTTTAGCTCTAATAACAGTTATAATGATGGTTTTAGCTATCAGGATTGGGAAGGTTGCAGTGATCTTGTAAAGTTGAACCTAAATAACCCAAAAGTCAGAGAACATCTGCTTAATGCGGTTAAATATTGGGTAGAAACCTTTGATATAGATGGTTTAAGACTTGATGTAGCTTATTGTTTGGATGAGGACTTTATTAGAGAACTCCATAATTACTCAAAATCTTTAAAATCAGACTTTTGGCTACTAGGTGAAGCCGTACATGGCGATTATAACAGACTTGTGAACCCTGAAATGCTTGATAGTGTAACTAATTACGAGTGTTACAAAGGTATGTATTCAAGCTTTAATGATAAGAATATGTTTGAAATTGCACATTCTGTAAAGCGTCAAGAAAGCTTGTATAAAGGAAAACGCCTGTATTCATTTCTTGATAATCACGACGTATCGAGGATTGCAACTAATTTGAATAATAAAAAGTGGTTAAAACTGTTGTATTCATTGATGTTTACGCTACCTGGAGTGCCAAGTATATATTATCAGAGTGAATTTGGAATTGAAGGGGCTAAAAATCAAGGAGATAAGGCTTTAAGACCCAATTCAAAGTTCTTTAATTATAACGATTTGACCAACCATATTAAAAATCTATGCGAGTTGAATAATCGCTTTAAAGCCTTTATTTATGGACAATATGAAGAAATTAAACTAAAAAATGAATTTTTCTGTTTTGCTCGTAAGTTAAATGAAGAAAACGCTGTATGTGCTATAAATATTTCAAATCAGCCTGAGCAAATTTCTTATAACGGCTTTGAGGCTGTCATTCCACCTAACAGTGAACGCATATTCGTTAACAATCAATGCGTTTCAGCCTCGTGTACGTAAAATTACGTACGTAAAAACCCGTACGTTTTTATACGTACAAAAATGAAAGAAAAGTTTTTTTAATAAAGTCTATTTATTTTTTCATATTTTCCTCACAAAATGGCGCGAAATTTTTTACAAAAAATTTCGCGCCTCATGCAAAACAAAAAAGATTTTTAATATTCAATACCTTCTCTTGCTTTAACTCCATTATTCCAATAATGTTTTACTGGTTGAATATTTGAAACCAAATCTGCTGCATCAATAATGCTTTTGTGCGCATTTCTGCCAGTAAGCACAATTTCAACATTTTCTGGTTTGTTTTTGATAGTGTTAAGGACATCTTTTTCATTAACCATATTCATATCAATTGCGATATTCATTTCGTCAAGAATTACAATGTCTGTTTTTCCGCTATTAATAATCTTTTTAGCATCTTCCCAGCCTTTTTGCATAATAATTTTGTCATTTTCGGTTTGGTTAGATGTATAAACAATTCTATCAAGTCCAGCTTGGTTTATGGTAAGATTTTTTCTTAATTCTGGTTGAAGTTTGTTGAAGGCTTTAACTTCACCATAATTATCGCCACCCTTTGTAAACATAGTGATTGCAACAGTTTTGCCTTGTCCAAGAGCGCGAAGCGCTAATCCCATTGCGGCTGTTGTTTTACCCTTGCCGTCACCTGTATAAACTTGTACATATCCTTTATCTTTTTTGCCAGCGTTGCCTTTAAATGTAACGTTTGCTGTGTATTTAAGGTTTTGAATACCTAAAAAAGCCAAATGAGATAATGCATTTTGCCTGAATGGTGATGTTACATTAGGGTTTTGGTTAAACGCTTGTTCGGGGTGTTTGTTTTCGGCATTTCTATTGTTATAAGTTGCTTGAATAGAATTCATGTAGTATTGAGGGGCAATATTATTAACTTTCATTATTTTTTAATTCCTTATTTTCTTGTAAACACTAAATTACGAGGTTATGCTAATTCTGAAAGTGAGTCATATTTTAGCAAAGTGAAGATTTGAAGTCTTTGAACTTTGGTCAAATTTCCAGGATGCTCTTCATTGATTGGAAGGTTTTTAGGTTCAATTTCTAGTTGTTTGCAAGCTTCATCAAGGTTTTTCATATATGTATCTAATTCTTTTTCACTCATAGCATCTTGAAGTTCTTTTCTCATTAATGCCATAGCATCTTCGTTTGTAAATTCCTTTTTAGAACTTTTTTTAAAAACATCTTTGTCTAAAGTTTTAAGTGCCATTTTGGGTGCTGATTTAACTGGTTTAGATACGTGTTTAACTTGGGTAACTTGGGGTGCTTGAAAAGCGATTGGTGATAATTTCATAATTTCTCCTTATATGTGATAGTCTAGTTTGTATATTTTCAACGATACGGGTAATACAATATACACTTCCATTAGGGTACGCTATTAGCCTATATAAATCAGAAAGGGGCAATAATCAATCAAAGTTATTCCCTATTCCTGTCACGAGGTTGAAAACAAATAAGCATTCCGACTGTAACGGCTGCGGACCAGTGTGGGATTTACACCCTGCTTTCCTTACTTGTTGATTTGATTTTATACCAAACAAGTTTTATATAAAACATGTGTATTTACATGTATTTACAATTAGGGTAGTTACTTGTAAATACATAACAGGCAATTTTTAAATAAAAAAATCCTTAAATAGAATATAGAATAAGAAATAAAA
>CALBKW010000085.1 GCA_937895785.1 uncultured Candidatus Melainabacteria bacterium
TTAACCTCCCATTCGGGAGGCTTTTTTTTTACAAAGATACCGCAACAGGTGCGGTATGACGACTTACCGATTAGGTGGTTTTCTTTTGTCTATTATATGCTTTAATTCATGGTAAAATTAATCTATGAAATTTTTAAAGGATAATATTTTTATTATAACTTTTAACATAGCACTTATAATTATTGCTATTGTTGTTGGCGATTATATAATTGGTTGGGATAGTTTTAGAGATGATTTTATAAATAATCCTACATTTGCTTGGTTATGTATAGTTCTTATTTTTACTTGTTGTACTTCAGGTATAGTGAAAATTATGGCATTAAAAGCAATTTGTGATAGAAAAAAGTTAATATTAATTCTTTTAATTCCAATTACAGAAATAGTTTTAATTTTCTATTTAATTCACAAACTTTTGTCATTTTAATTCAATATCTCCAATAAATGCATTATAATTGCCTATTGCCATTTGCATATTTCTAAAAAAGGTGTATAATGTGCTTATGGCTAATTTATCAAAAGAAGTTTTAATACAAATAACAGTAATATTATTTATTGTATTTATAAGCTGTTGTTACAACTTAGGTAATTTTTCACTAGGCAAAGATGTTGAACAAATAATAGTTTTTGGTTTGTCTGGAATACTTTTTTGTTCAATGTTCTACTTGCTTAATATGCAGAAAATACTATGGAAAAAGTTCGTACTAGTGGGTATTTTTGCAGTAATATATATGTTTATTTTATATTTATTTGCTTTATAAATAGTAAAAAGGACTTAGTTTTTACTAAGTCCTTTTTTATACGTTATCTCGGCGAGAGATTGTTGTATTTTTATGTCATGCCATACTTGTTACGGTATCTTTTTAGTGCCTCCCTCTCACAAAATAATTATCAATTATTTTGTTCGGCAGAGTGCAAAATTTTATTTATGTTGAGCAGGATTGTAAGTTGATTTAATGTACAATTCTCTAAGTTGTTTGTAATCAGCTTCTGTTGGTGCGTTACACATCAAGTCTTTTGCTGCTGAGTTTTTAGGGAATGCCATTACGTCACGAATTGATTCACATCTGCAAAGTAGAGCAATCCATCTGTCTAAACCGATTGCTAAACCTGCGTGAGGTGGTGTGCCATATTGTAATGCGTTAACCATGAATCCGAATTTTCTTTGAACATCCTCATCTGTTAGTTTTAAAGCTTTAAATATTTTCTTTTGAACTTCTGGTGAGTGGATTCTAACAGAACCACCGCCTAATTCTGTGCCGTTATAAACGATATCATAAGCAACTGATTTAACGTGTCCTAAATCACCGCTATCAAGTTTCTCTAAATCATCTAAGCAAGGTGATGTGAATGGGTGGTGCATTGCCATAAATCTTTCTTCTTCATCTGACCATTCAAACATTGGGAAGTCAACAATCCAAAGAAGAGCGTGTTTAGATTCATCGATTAAGTTTAATTTTTTACCAAAATATAATCTTAATCTGCCCATAATGTCATAAACTAATTTTGGTTTATCTGCAACGAAGAAGATGATATCGCCAGCTTCAGCGCCTGCTCTTTCTTTAATACGTTTAGCTTGTTCTTCTGAAACGAATTTCAATACAGGAGATTTTGCTGTGCCATCTTCGTTGTAAATAATATTAGCTAATGCTTTTGCACCGAATGATACAGCTAATTTTGTAATATCATCAATTTCTTTTCTTGAATAACTTGCGCCACCAGGGATTCTGATACCACGAACGATACCACCAGCTTCAAGAGTTTTCTTAACGATTTCAAATTCTGATTCCATAATGATATCACCGATATCAAATAATTCTAAACCAAAACGAACATCTGGCTTATCAGAACCATATTTATCCATTGCTTCTTGCCAAGTCATTTGTTTGAATGGAGGTTTAACTTCAACGCCTGCAGCTTTAAAACCTTCAACTAACAAGCCTTCAACAAGTTCAATAATATCTTTTTGTTCAACGAAAGACATTTCCAAGTCGATTTGTGTAAATTCAGGTTGTCTGTCTGCACGTAAGTCTTCATCACGGAAACATTTTGCAACTTGGTAATATCTTTCAACACCGCCAACCATTAATAATTGTTTAAAGATTTGAGGTGATTGAGGAAGAGCGTAGAATTTACCAGGTTGAACACGTGACGGAACAAGGTAATCTCTAGCACCTTCTGGAGTTGTATTAATAAGAACAGGTGTTTCAACTTCTAAGAAACCATTGTTATCAAAATAATTTCTTACAGCTTGAACAACTTTGTGACGTAGTTTCAAGTTATTAAACATTTGAGGTCTTCTAATGTCTAAATAACGATATTTCAATCTAACATCTTCTGAAACACTGTCATCGTCTAAAACAAATGGAACAGGTTTTGCTTCAGATAAGATTTCAACGTATTCTGGATAAACTTCAACTTGACCTGTTGGTAATTTTTCGTTGTAAGTTTCTTCAGGTCTTCTAGTAACTTTACCTTTTACCGTAATAACATATTCGTTTCTGATTTTTTCAAAAACTTTATGAATTTCAGGATTTTTTTGAGGGTCAGAAACCAATTGGAAAAATCCTGTTCTATCTCTTAATTCAATAAAAATCATACCGCCTAAGTCACGAACGCAATCAACCCAACCAGAAAGAGTTACTTCTTGGTCGATGTTTGATAGGTTAAGTTCGCCACAATTGTTTGTTTTCATTCTTAATTGCATAAACATAATTCCTTTTCTTTTAAATACAATAAAATATTAGCAAAAACATATTATTTTGTGAAGAAAAATTTTGCTTGTCTACTAGAATCTGATAAGGGCTAAATTATTTGTTATGTTCAGAATCGCAATATTTTTCCAAAGATATAACGTGACCCTGCTACATGGGTGACAGGCTCACAAGGCTCATACTTCGACTGTTCGCTTTGTCAAAAAATTCAGGGTGACATCTAATAACAGGTTTTAATTATAAAATAAAATATTTGAATGATTGCCGAGGAGAAAAAAATCATTAAAATAGTAATATGAAGAAAATTTTTAGCACAATTTTATTACTTTTATTTGTAACTCAAATGGCATTTGCAGATATTGATTACAGAAAAATATATGAGGATTTGCAACCTCCCGATTTTTCGTATATTCACGCAATTGACCCTGACCAATATTATGATATGCAACATTATGCTTGGTCACCATACCCTTTGTTTAGGTTAAATTCAGAAATTTATTTTAAAAATCAAACAATAGAACCGGGATATTATCTTTTAACTCCAAGAAAGCATGAAGATAAATGGTATATTTTGTTTAAGGAAAACGGAAATGTTAAATATACAATACCGTGCTATAAAGATGAATTAGTTTCAGAAGTTTTTTATCAACAAAATTTACCAAAAGAAAAACTTACTCCATCACAAAAAATACATATTGGATTTGTAAATGCTGTAGGTCATTTCAATTCAGGTAAACGAAGACAAGCTCCTAGAACTTACTTGGAAATAGATGATTTAGATAATGATTTTATTTCAATAGTGGTTTATTATGGGGCAAGAAAATATTATATTTTGCTTAGAAGTAAGATAAAATAGATTAGATGTAAAAATGCGCGCAGAGTTTACACTGCGCGCATTTTTTTGTTTAAAATTATTTAGGTCTTGCTCGCTCGCGCTACTCAAGTCCTGCATCGTCTTCTTTAATTTTATCGATAACCATTTTAGCCATTTCTTTGGCAATAACACTTTGAGTAGCTTCTGGACAATTTTGTAACATTGTCATTGCAGTTTTTAATGTACCATCGATGTCGTACCAACGACCGTTTCTTGAATCACTTTGACCTGATTGAACAGCAGACATAATATCTTCAACAGATTCATATTTGTCATTTTCAATGTTGTGTTCAATGATAATTTTAATTAGATTCAATGCAATTCTAATTTGAGTATCATCATCAGAATGTTCTAATGTACTCATTGCTTGTGATAGAACAGGGTCTTTATCATACCAACGGCGGTTTTGATTAGAATATTCTTCTTTCATATTGTCTTCCATAAGTGCCTCCTTATTTATTATGTTTTATTATATACTAACCTTGTTTAAATGTCACGCCTTTGTTACCTTTTGGATAATTCCAATCAATACACTGTTTTTCGCAAGCTATTCTGCAAGCTCCGCATTCAAGGCAGTTTTCATAGTTAATAATCATTTTTTCATTTTTTTCGTCCCATTCCCAAACTTTAGCAGGACAAATAAATGTACAAACTTTTGTTTTACAATTTTTACATTTTTCATTATCATTTGTCAAATGTGAAACAGAATCGCAAACATATTTTACTTTAAAAAGTTTGTCGTCTATGCTCATTTTAAAATCCCCCATAGAACTTTTAAAACGGAAAAAGCATCTTTGAAAAGTTCTGAAAAACTCCTGTCAGTAAAAATTGATTTAATAAAATCTCTAAACTTGTCACGTTTAGGCACACTTTCAACCGCTGTAAACATATTGAAGAAATAGTTTATTTTCTTTAAATAGTAATTCATAAAAGAGTCACTACGCTCGTGCATTATAGGCATTAAGTTTGCGTATGATTTCAAATCTTTCATAATAAACGAATTTTCTAACTTTTTGTTGTAAAGTTTTAAACTTTCTTTTGAAAAATCACCTCTATCAAGCGCGTGAATAGCAGTTTCACCCGCAAACTCACCACTAATCATTGCAAGATTTGTACCTTCCCAATGCAAGTTATTAACTAACATGCCAGCATCACCAACAACTAAAACGCCATCGTTATAAAGTTTTGGAACTTTGTTAAAGCCACCTTCTGGAATTAAGTGTGCTGAATATTCGATTAATTCTCCATCTTTGATTAAAGGCGCAACAGAAGGGTGTTCTTTTAGTTTATCTAAAAGTTCATAAGGTTTTAATTTATGTTTTTTAAGTTCGTCTAAAGCGATACCTAAACCAATAGAAATGCTGTCTTTGTTTGTGTAAATGTAACCTAAACCAAGCATAGAAAGCATAGGATATCCAATGATTTCAGTAATGCAACCCTCACCAGAGTTTAGATTAAATCGTTCGTTAATTTTATCTTCACCTATTTTAATAACTTCTTTTACACCTAAAGCAACATCTTGGGGTTCAATTGTGTCACGGAGTCCGATTTGTTTTGCAAGAAGAGAGTTTACGCCATCTGCAAGAATTACAATGTCTGCATAATATTTTTCTAATTCGGTTTTTACACCGATAACTTTGCCTTTTTTGACAATTAATTCTTTTACAACAGTTTCCGTAACAAGAGTTACGCCTGCTTTTTGAGCTTCTTTTGCACACCAGCGGTCAAATTTGCCTCTAATTACAGTATAACTGTTTGAAATAGAACTTTTTTCTGTGTGAGAAATAGTTGTATCTTCATTTTGAGTAAGCAACATATACTTGTGTTTGGTGTTATTTCTCTCTAAAGGAGCTTCTATTTCAAAGTTTGGAAAAATTCTTTTTGTCGGTTGTGTGTAAATTGCTCCACCAAACATATTTTTACTACCAGAATAATTACCGCGTTCAATAAGTATAACCTCTTTGCCAGCGCGAGCAAGAGTAATCCCTGCAGAAATACCTGCTGGACCTCCCCCGACTATAATTACCTGTGTTTTGTTTTCCATAACAATATTATAGTTAGTTAAAAAATGTTTGTAAATAACCAAAATAGACAAGGGTTGTTTTTTGTGTTTTTATAAGTTTATGAGTGAAAATAACAAAAAAGTTTTAGGGATTTTACCGCATAGTATTGCAGGGAGATTAATAACAAAAAGCCTTTTAGACGGTTTTGAACAAAACGGATTTAGTTTTGATATTTATGATGAATTAAAACAGGACAATTTTTTAGAATTTATTTCTAACAAAAGTTACGATTGTATTACTGGTTATGATTTTTCTCCTTTGAAATTAAAAGTAGATAATAACTTGAAAATTCCTTGTGCTTGTTATTTTGCTGATGAAATCGAAAGTAAAGCTTCGGGAGTTCTTGATGAATGGCAAAAATATTTACCATATTTGAGTGAAGATGGAAATTATACTTTTTATTGGGATAGAGCTTTAGCGGAAAAATCAGAAGTGAAAAATTTATATTATATGCCTCAGTTTGTAAATACAGAAGTTTATAAACCTTTAAATCTAGAAAAAGAATATGACATAATGTTTGCAGGTCGATTAGATACAGAATATCGCCTGAATTTCTTTATTGAATTGATACAACATTTTTCAAATTTGAAATTTGCTTGGTTTGCAATAGAAAAACATTATAAAGATGCTCTTTCAAGAACAAATGAAGAAGGACAAGAGTTGTTAAAAAATGCATATAAAGGTTTTATAGATAATGAACCTGATATGGCAGTTGCAATAAACAAAGCAAAATTTGTATTTACAATGAATGCTCAAGGGCTTTCTTCATTAAATCATAGAACAGTTCAAGCTGTTGCATGCAAAACACTTGTTATAAGTGACTTTAGAGAAGAATTAAATATCTACAAAGGTGACTTGCCATTTTACATTAATATGGGTGATTTAGTTGAAAAAATAAATTATTATATGCAAAATGAAAAAGCTTATGAGTACACAACAAATAAATGCTATGAAATAGCATCAAAATATTTGAGTGCAGAATATTGTGTAAAATGTATGTTAAAAGTTATGGGCAGCTAGTTTGATTTGTCCAGTTTAATTTGTCTTTACATTTCAAATAGTCCATATTACCATTTGTAATTGCCCAATTGGTTGCATTGTAGCTTGTTGCACTTGTTTTAAATGCGCTATTACTTTCTCTGTCTAAGCCCCTGCCATAAGGGTATATACCATTTGTAGTACTATAATTTATTCTGAAAATATCTCTGCCTGCAATAGTTTTACCTTTTACTCCTCCAAGAGCAACATAAATGTAGAAACTGCTAGAAGCAGAACCATACATAGAAATTCCTGTTCCATCTTCAAGTTCATATTTATAGTAGGTTGTAGCATTTCCAGAAACAGTAGAAGGATAACAATTATTAACTTTATCATTACCGCAATAGCGTGCTTTTAAATATTTCATAAGCATTTTTGTTTTAGTTTCTTTATCAACATCCCAATTTTCGTAAGGTCCATATTCGGCAAGAGATTTTGCATAAGCAACTTCAATATCATGATAAACTTTTCTTAATCTTGCAATATCTCTATCTTCTTGGTAACTATCCATCAAGTTTGGGATTGTAGCGACTGCAACAGTACCGATAATTGCCATTACAATCAATATTTCTGCAAGTGTGAAGGCTTTTTTAAACATTTTCAGCTTCCCTTTCTTGTTGGATTTCTTTAATTTTATCTAATGAGAAATTAAACTTGTATAAGTAATATATGCCCACTACCGTTAATAGTATAACTAATAAAACAGGGTGAACCAACGAAATCGCTAAAATGGTTGATTTGTTTACTCCATAAATTCCTAATGCAATTAAATAAGCCGCTTGGTATGGTCCAAAAAATATTGATGTAGACGGCAACATTGCAGAAAAAGAAATTAAACTGATTACAAATAAACTTGCTGAAAATGGCAAAGAAAGATTGAAACTTTCTAAAATCAAGAAAGCAACGTAACATTCAATCCCCCAAATAATAGCACTCATTACGGCAGATTTTAATGTTAATTTCCAATTGTCTAAAACTTCAAAACCTTCCATAAAAGAATTAGCGTGTTTGTTTAAACTTTTAACTATTCCAGAAAGCTTATTCAAATGTATTTTTTCTAAGATATTTTCAGTTTTTTGGCAAACCAAATCAATTTTATTGAATTTGAAAATTAAATAAAATGCAATCATACTACCGATGAACACTGCACCGAAAAAGTACGTAGCACTGAGTATTACAGGATTATTTTTGCAATAAAATAATACGCCAAAAAGTAATATGAAAAATACGCTAATTCCGTCTTGAGTTCTTTCTAAAATAACAGAACCAAAAATTTTCATCTTGTTTTCTTGTTTATTTTCTCCCAAATAATAAGCTCTATAAATATCTCCAGCTCTTGCAGGTAAAAAACTGTTAAGCATACTGCCGACAATAAATACAGCTCCCAAATGCCAGTTTGAATATTTTGGATTATCCATTAATAAAGCTTTCCAACGGATTCCACGAAAATACATTGTCAAATAATATAATGCAACAATCCAGAAAAGATATTTAAAACTAAACATCTTGAATGCGTTAATAAACTCTTCTGCACTCATATCTTTGAAGATATAAACCAAGAATACTAAAAATGCGATTGTAACTAATATTGTAAAAATCTTCTTTTTATTCATAAAAAGATTTTAACATAAGCTTGCTAATTTTGGCTATTTTAATAAGGTTTATTAACCAAATTGTTATGGGTTGCCAGTTCAATACTGTCGTCTAATGGAGGCAATTTAATTTCTTTTCCATAACGTTTTTTAAGCGCCAATTCGATTAAATAATCTGCAAAATGAGGGTTTTTAGGCAAGAAAGAACCGTGTAAATATGTACCAAATACATTTTTATATCTTGCACCTTCAGTTCCGTCTTCACCGTTGTTTCCGTGTCCGACAACCACCTTGGAAATAGGTTTTGTGTCACCTTGTAAATAAGTTAAACCACTGTGATTTTCAAATCCAACAAGTGTGTTAGGTTCTAAATAATCAATTTGAGTTGTAACATTTCCGATAAAACGTCTACTTCCAGCAAGTGTGTATGCATCAAGCAAACTAATACCTTTCAGTTCAGAGCCGTCTTGAGCTTTGTAATAGTGACCGAAAAGTTGATAACCGCCACAAATAGCTAAGAATACAGCGTTGCTATCTCGTTCTTGAATTAAAAAGTCTTTGTATTTTTGGATTTCATTTGCAACGTCA
Source organism: uncultured Candidatus Melainabacteria bacterium (assembly GCA_937895785.1). GTDB lineage: Bacteria > Cyanobacteriota > Vampirovibrionia > Gastranaerophilales > Gastranaerophilaceae > UBA6984. The sequence goes on from CALBKW010000085.1 coordinate 8,867, forward strand.
AGTTGTTGCCTGTCCTGACCTCCGCCGATAAAATACAAATCGTGAGGTTTAAAATCATCACCAATGTTGATTTCTTCAGCAATAAATTCTATTCCTCTCCATTCACATCTATTTTTTAGAGTAATAACATTACCTGTATCACCATAAATGTTAAGTAATTTTGGATAAATATGAGCGAATGTAATTTGTAATTTTTCTTCCATAAACACAGTTTAGTATAAATTTTTTTGATGGGCAAGAGGATTAAGTTTGAGGTTTAGAGGTTTAGAAAATTTTCATCTTACTTTAATACAACAAAACGGCGCGCAGGTCGAAGACCTGCGCGCCATTAAAAGTTTCTAAAACTTTCGTTACTGACTATTTGCCGTTAACAACAGTTTTGAATTTTTTACCTGCTGAGAAAGCTGGAACTGTTTTAGCAGGAATTTTGATTTCTTTACCAGTTTGTGGGTTTCTGCCGTTTCTAGCAGCGCGTTTGCGAGGTTCGAATGTACCAAAACCAACTAAAGTAACTTTTTTACCTTTAGCAACTGTTTTTTGGATTGTATCTACTAAAACACTTAAAACTTCGTTAGCGTCTTTTTGTGTAACTTTTGCTTTTTTTGAAATTTCTTGTACTAATTCTTCTTTGTTCATTTTCATTTCCTTTCTTAAATCAATGTACAGCTATCAGTATATTATAAACCCCATAATATTGGCAAGAATATTACAAAATTTAACATGTTCAGCTTTTTAATTCTCGAGAATTAAGCTATTATTGTGTTTTGCTCGTTTTACATTCTTAATATTTCTATACAAAAAGTAAAAAAACAACTTTTTATATGTAATTGAAAACTGTTTTTGGTATAATTATTCAGTAATGCGATTTTTCGTTAGAGGAATTAGATGAAAGAAAGATTAATATTTTTCGTTATATTTGTAGGATTGATAGTTTGTTTGTACATTTATCAATACCACTTTAATACAATTTGGGGATTAGTTGGTCTTATTATCTGTATGTCTGTATACGTAGTGTATATGACTTTAGCTGACAAGCACAAAAAACGTCAATTAAGAAAAAATCCTCAAGTTATTAACGAAAATTACAAACCATACGTTACAATTATGGTTCCTGCGCATAATGAAGGTGCAGTTATTTCTCAAACAGTAGAAAATATTTTACAATTAGATTATCCAAATTATGAACTTATTGTTATTGATGACAGAAGTGACGACAATACTGCAGAAGTAATTAGAAATTTAGAACAAAAACATGACAAAGTGAAAGCTTTGATTAGGGATAAAAATGCATTTCCAGGTAAATCAGCAGTTTTAAACGATGCGTTTAAATATGCAAAAGGCGATGCAGTTTTAGTATTTGATGCAGATGCAAGAATTGAACCAGATTTTTTGAATAAATTAGTTCCAAATTTAGAACCAGAAGATGTTGGAGCAGTTCAAGCAAGAAAAATTATTTCAAACAGAGATGTAAATTTCTTAACTCGTTGTCAAGACAATGAAATGACACTTGATTCTCACTTCCAAATTGGTCGTGATGCGGTAAAAGGTGCTGTTGAATTAAGAGGTAACGGTGAATTAATTAAGAGAAAAGCTCTTGAAGACATTGGTGGTTGGAACAATTACACACTTGTAGATGATTTGGATATGTCTACAAGACTTCATATCAAAGGTTGGGATATTCGTTTTTGTCCAGAGGCAGAAGTTAGAGAAGAGGCTGTAATCTATTTAATGCCACTTTATAGACAACGTAGACGTTGGTATGAAGGAACAGTAAGACGTTATTTAGAATTGTTTGGTGATGTAATCACTTCAAAAAAAATGTCTTTACGTGCAAGATTAGATATGACAGCTTATTTGTCAGAATTTTTAATGCCAACTTGGTTCATTTTTGAAGTTATAATCAGATGCTTTAAAGTCTTGACAGGTAAAGTTTCTGTAGATGATATCGGTATAATTACATCTCTTTTGGTAGGTCTTGTAATCGGTATTTGCTTTACTTTGGCAACTCGTTACAGCTTAAGAAAATATAATAATTTGGGTCGTTGGGAAGCTTTAAAACAAGCAGTTGAAACTTCAGCTTATATTTTGGCAGTATGGTTTCCAGTTGCGTTTTATATCTCGTTCAAAATCCTTTTGAAACCAAAAGATATGGATTGGGGTAAAACAACACACGGGCTTGTTTTGGAAGAAGAACAACATCGTCAAGATAACAAAGAAAAAGAAACAGTCGGAGTATAAATTCTCGGAAGGGGTAGATATATGTTAGCTGGTATTAAAGAAAAAATTAGAGCAGTTCAAGATTTTCCAAAAGAAGGTATCTTATTCAGAGATATCACTACAGCTCTAAAAGAACCTGAAACTATGAGAAACATGGTTGATTATTTGTATGAGCACTATAAAGATAAAAAAATTGACTATGTTGCTGGCATGGAATCAAGAGGTTTCATCGTAGGTATGCCTTTGGCGTACAAATTGAATGTTGGTTTTATTCCAATCAGAAAACCTCATAAATTACCAGCACCAACTTATAAAGAAACTTATGAATTAGAATATGGTACTGATACAATTGAAATGCACAAAGATGCAATTGAAGAAGGTAAAAATGTTCTAATCGTAGATGATTTATTGGCAACAGGCGGAACAGCAAGTGCAGCTTGCAGACTTATTGCTCAAGCAAAAGCTAATGTTGCAGGTGCAGCATTCTGGATTGAATTAAACGGTCTAGGTGGACGCGAAAAATTAGAAAAATTAGGTGTTGACGTTCTATCAATGTTGCAATACTAATAGTTAAGAGTTAAAAATGAAACAATTTAACCTAAAATATTTTTATATTGTCTTATCAGTTTTTATTTTTGTTCTTTTGTTTCAAACTTGTTTGCGATATGAGTATCATGTAGTAGCAAATGGTATAGCAACGTTAAGAATTGATAAACTTACAGGAAAAACAAAATTAATAAAAAATATTCCTAATAAACCAAAACAAAAACAAGAAATAAAAAGAGAAACGCCAAGTTTATTAGATGGTTATAAAGAAGAATAAAAAGGCGAGCGCACAGTGCTCGACTTTTTTATTTATGACATCTGAACCTTGCATAATCTTTGTATACAGAATTGTTACCAGTTTGCTTGTCAAATGATTCGTAATAGGCGTAAGCCTTGCAGTAGTCACCTTTTTCTAAATAAACACCTGCGGAATTTTGGATAAAACACTCGTCTTGAGTTATTTTATAGGTTTCCTCAAGGTCGTTTAGAGCGTTGTCATATTCCCCTGCAATCAAATAAACACTTGCTCTTTCTTGGTAAATTCTAGCGTTTTCAGGTGAAAGTTTTATTGCTTCATCAAACAAATCAAGAACTTTTGGAGTAATTTTTTGTTCTTTTTTGAAATTCGCAACTGCCATTTCTGAATAAGTGTCGGCTTTTTCTTTTAATTCAAGTGATTTTTCAAAATATTTTAAAGAGTTGTCGTATTCTTCAAGGTTAAGATATGCGGAACCTTTTAAATAGTATAAAAGCGCTGATTTTGGTGCTACTTTTAATAAAAAATCAACTTTTTCAATAAATTTTTTAGGATTTGTGTTTAACTCTTTAAAAAATGAATTACAAGTTTTGCAATAAATTCCTGCAATTACAAACAACACAATTGTAATCAAACTACCGATAAAGGTAAATTTTATTACAATGCGAAATTTGTCAAAATTTTCTTGAATTGTATCTAAAAGTTTATCCATAGATTATGTTTAATGATTTTTCTTTTGGTGTCTAAAACTTTCTTGGATTAATGTTGTTTACCCAATTTTCTTCAATTTTTTCTAGCGAAATACCTTTTGTTTCAGGTACAAAGAAGTAAACGAAGATTATACATAGGATTGAAACGAAGCCAAACATCCAGAAAGTCCATGCTCCGCCAATTCTGTGTAATAGAATTGGGAAACTTGCAACAACAAAGAAGTTGAACGCAAAGTTTGAAACTGTGCAAATACTCATTGAAATACCGCGGATTTTCAATGGGAATACTTCTGATACGATAATCCAGCCAACAGGACCTAAGCTCATTGCAAAGAAGATGATGTAGGTTACCAAACTTCCAACGGCAACCCATTTTTGGTATGAACCTAAAACGTCAGCGAATGCAAAAGATGTGCCAAGTGCAAATAAACTCAACATTACACCTGTCAAACCAAAGTATAACAAAGGTTTTCTGCCCAATTTATCAGTAAAGTATATTGCAACAATTGTCATTAAAAAGTTGATTATACCAATACCAGCGGTTGCATAAATTGCTGTAATATTACTATCAAAACCAGCAGATTTAAAAATTGTAGGAGCATAATAAATAATGGTATTAATACCTGTGCAAATTTGTGCAAACATAATGCCAATGCCTACAACAAATGGCATGACCATCCATTTTTTGAATACAAATTTTTCATCTTTTTTAGAACTTTTACTGATAGTTTGTTTAATATCTTCAATTTCTTTGTCTGCATCAATATCAGGCTCAATTTTCTTGAACACTTTTTTCGCTTCTTCATCACGTTTTTTGCTAACAAGCCAACGAGGAGTGTCTTGCATTAAGCTCATTCCAACTAATAAAATCAAACTTGGAACAACACCTGCAAATAACATCCAACGCCAACTATAAATTGCGTTTGCAAAAGCTGAATTTATTACATAAGAGAACAATATACCTGCTGTAATTGCCCATTGGTAAAGTGAAACAAGAGTTCCACGCAAAGCTTTTGGTGAAATTTCTGATAAATACAATGGAACAACAAAATTAACAATACCAACGGCAAAGCCGACGAATATTCTTGAAATTATTAAAACAAGTACATTTGGGGCTAAAGCGCACATAATTGAACCTGTCATAAAGATTATGGCAGTTGCCATAATAATTTTTTTACGTCCAAAAATGTCTGCTAAAATGCCATTAGTCGCTGCACCAATAACCGCACCAATTAGAACGGAACTTACTAAAAAGCCTTGAAGTGAATCAGACAAATCCCAAGTTTCGTTGATAAACAATAATGCACCAGAGATTACGCCTGTGTCGTATCCAGAGAGCAAACCACCTAAAGATGCAACAATAGCGACAACATAAAGCCAAATGTATTTTCTCATAAACGTCCTTTCTTCTTTTTATAATATAATACTATATAAATACCCAAAAGGAGAAGTTATGACACACGTAAATGGACTAATTAATGTAGAAAGACTTAAAATTTTATTTGTAAAAATGGCTGAAGTTGATACGGGTTCTTGCGAAGAAACAAAACCTAAAATGGGAGCAAGTACAAAAAAACAAGTCGAATTTGCTAAAAAAATTCTTGTAAAAGAGTTAAAAAAAATGGGTTTGAAAGATGTCAAACTGGATAAAACTCATACAGTAACAGCGACTTTAAAGGGTAATATCAAGGAAAATTTAACAATTGGCTTAATTGCACATATGGATACGAGCGAACAAGCACCAACAGGACCTGTTAAACCACAAATTCATAACTACAAAGAGGGTGATATTGAACTAAATGGCGTAAAAATAGATGCTATTGATTTAGAACCTTATAAAAATAATACGATTATAACTTCTGATGGCACAACGCTTTTGGGCGCTGATGACAAGGCTGGTGTTGCAGAAATGTTTGAAGCTGTAAAAGTTTTGATTGAAAATCCAGAAATCAAACATCCTACAATAAGAATTGCGATTACTCCAGATGAAGAAATAGGTGAAGGTGTAACAGATTTTGATATTGAAAAGTTTGGTGCAAATGTTGCCTATACAATTGACGGCTCAGAGGTTGACAATATTGAATCAGAAACCTTTAATGCATTTAATCCAGAAGTTATAATTGAAGGTGTGCCTGTTCATTGTGGCTATGCTTATGGCAAAATGGTTAACGCAATTGAAGTTGCAAGCGCAATTATGAATAAAATTCCAAAAAATGAACTTCCTGAAACAACAAAAAACAAAGAAGGCTATTATCATGTAGACAGCATTAATGGTGATGTAAATAGGGTTGTAATGAAGATGTTAGTTCGTGATTTTGATTTTGACAACGAATTAAAAAGAATTGAGTTTTTACGCAATGTGATAAAAGAGGTTGAAAACGAGTATAAAGGCTGTAAAATTACCTTTAAGGAAAACGAAAAATATCACAATATGAAAGAAAAATTGAACGAGTTGCCAGAGGTAATTGAGTATGCTAAACTAGCCCTAAAGCGTTCAGGATTTGATAATCCTAAAGAACCACCTGTAAGAGGCGGAACAGATGGCGCAATGCTTACATTAAGAGGTCTTTTAACTCCAAATTTAGGCACAGGCGGGGTCAACTTCCACTCTAAGAAAGAATTTATCTCACTTCAAGCTATGCAAAAAAGTGTTGAAAATATTATAAATTTAGTTTCAGTATGGGCTGAAAAAGCAGAAGAAATAACTAAAAAGCTATAAAAATGATTAAAGAAAAACTACAAAATAATATTTTTGTAATAGCCTTCAAAAACCTTCGTTGGTTTGAGTGGGTAATGTTTTTGGCAATGGTTTTTATTGGCGCATTTTATATGCTTACTGACAAAACCCACCCACATTGGTACTTGGTTGTGAATTATATCTGTTCAATTATGGGTATTTCTTGCATTTTCTTATGCGCTCATGCCAGTTGGCCAAAATGGATTTTTGGGATTATAAATACGGTTTTGTATTCAATAATTCTTTTCTATAACCATGTTTATGGAACTTTTGCACTTGAAATGTTGTATTATTTGCCTTGCGGAATTGTTGGTTTGTATTTGTGGACGAAACACCTTGATAACAAAGAAAAAGACAAGTGTAAAACACGTGTTATGAGTTGGAAACTTAGATTGTTGATGTTTGCAATCGTAATTGCAAGCTCATTAACTTTGAGATATTTTTTGGTTAAAATCGGTGGTGCAACCCCACTTTTAGATGCAATTACAGTGTCTTTGGGAATTATTGCAACATTCTATGAAATTAAACGTTATGCTGACCAATATGTATTATGGCTTATTTCCGATGTAATTGCGATTACACAATGGATTTTGTTGGGTGATGTGATTATGATTACAAAAAAATCCATTTATTTTGTAATGTCGATTATTGGCATAATTAATTGGACTTGTATGCAAAAAGAGAGAAATACAGAAAATTCATAACTTCCCAGCAGCAAATAAATACTTCAGATAACATTTATGTAATATGCTTAATTGCAACATCAATCGCATCTTTTTCCTCTTTAAATAAAGATTCTTCACCGATTTGATCAGTTATTGTATGCATTTCAATAATTTTTTCTCGGACGGTATTGTTAGTAATTACAAGGAATAATTTTATATTTTGCGATTGCAACCTTACAATAATGTCTTCTAACGCAAAGATAGCAGACATATCAAGTTCTACGTTAGAATTGTAAGTTAAAATTATGTATTTGGTTTCTAATAACTCATCAAAATGCGATACAATTTGACTGATTGAACCGAAAAAGAATTGACCGTCTAGGTGAAGGATTCTGATTTTGTAATGAGAATTTTGCTCAATACTAATTTCGTAATCGGAATATGTATCAAACTCTTGCTTTTCTTTAATAACAGTGCTGTCGGCAACTCTTTTTGCGTAAAGTAACGATGATAAAACAATTCCAACGCCAATTGCAAAAATTAAATTGTAAAATACTGTCAAAAGCAAAACAGTTACCAAAACGGTTAAATCATCTTTAGGTGCAAATTTCAAAATTTTTAAAACTTTAAAATCAATAATATCAAGACCAATTTTAATCAAAATACCTGCTAAAACGCAAATAGGAATTTCTACGATAAACCAACTGAATTTTAATAAAACGATTAAAAGAAATAGTGAACTAATTATTGCAGAAAGGTTTGTTTTTGCATCGTTTTTAACCGCTGCAACACTTCTCATCGTTGCGGCAGAACCTCCCATAGAACCTGTTAGAGAGCAGATTAAATTTCCAATTCCGTGAACAAAAATTAATTGTTTAGAATTGTGCTTGTGCTTTGTTAATGAATCTATGATAACGCCTGTAAGCAAGCTTTCGCAAGTTGCTACAAAGGCTAAAGTTAATGCTAATGGAAAATATTTTGAAATTAAATCAATCGAAAAATTTGGAAGAACGAATTTCGGAAAGCTTACGCTCATCGTCGAAATTTTTGCAATATCCCAACCTAAATAATGTGTAACAACAGTCATTACCACAAGAACTAATAACTGTACAGGAATAATTTTTGATATAAATTTTGGAGTGAAAAACAACAATAAAAGTGTTGCAACGCCTAATATTGTCGTTGGTATTCTGATTGAACTAGCTAAAGCGGGCAAATTCATTATGGTTTCAATGGTTGAAGATTTTGCTACCGCCCCTAATAAAACAGGAGCTTGTAAAATTATTATTATTAAACCGATACCGCTTAAAAACCCTGAAATTACAGGATATGGAACATATTTGATAAGTTTAGGCGCAGAGGTTAAAGAAATTAAAACCTGCAAAATTGATGCCATAACTAAAATTAGAATTATGTCAGAAATTTTGCCAGAAGTTACGGCAAAAGCACTAGCTAAAATGATTGCAATAGGTGCTGTTGGACCTGATATGATAGGAACTTTGCTACCGGCAATCCCTACGATAAACGAAAGAATTATTGCACCCCAAATGCCCGCAGAAGCGCCAAAACCCGATGCTACACCAAAGGCAAGCGCTTGTGGTAGCGCAATGATACCAGCAATTATTGCGCCAAAAACTTCACCTTTTATGAAAGAACATTTTTTTAAAATATTTTCCAATAATTTTCTCCGCTAGTTACTTAAGACAATTTTATCATAACAATTTTATCAAGCCAATAAGTCAATAAAGATTAAACCTCAATGTCATTACGAACTTGTTTCGTAATCGCGATATCCTTCCGAAAAAACAATGCGACCCTGAACTAAATTCAGGGCGACATTAAATTTATATGTAAACTCTTATGTCATTCTAAACTTGTTTCAGAATCTCATCAGTTTTCCAATAAAATATTTAATCCTCCATCATACCGCACTTGTGGCAGAATTTCACAACCTTTCCAACAACAAATAAACTCCCCACTTGAAAAATAAAACATAGTACATTATAATAAATAAAAAATAAGGAGTATGAAAATGGCTGAAAACATTATAGATAAAGTGCTTCACCTTTGCGGGGGGGGGGCAAACACTAGTAGTAGCGCCACTTTTAGGTCTGATAAAAAGGTGTCTAATTTAATGTTTTTGTTGCGTAGAATCAATATGTCATACCGCACTTGTTGCGGTATCTTTAAAGCTATAGTAGAAAGATGCCGTAATAAATACGGCATGACGAATTATTCAACATTATGTCACCCCTTTGAGAAATCAAATAAAACCTTATGTCATGCTGAACTTTTTGACAAAGCGAACAAGCGAAAATTTGAGCTTAGTGAGCCTGTCCCTCGTGTGGCAGCATCTCTTGTTGTAGAGACCCTGAAACGAGTTCAGGGTGACATTAGTATTGGACACACCTTCAAAAAAGCCCTAGCCTTCACGCTTGCAGAAACCCTAATCGTAATGGGTATTATTGGTGTGGTTGCAGCGTTGACAATTCCAAACTTGAACTCATCAACTGCTGACAAAGAAAAAGTTGCTAAGGTAATGAAGATTTATTCAAATTTACAAGATGCGTTTGGCAGGGCAGAAGCTGTTTATGGTCCTGTTAATGAGTGGTTTCAAACTGATACAACAGCTACTGCTAGAGCAACTCGTTTGGGTGAAAGATTAACTGAATTTATGAAAGTATCAAAAAATTGTTCAACCAATAAAACGGATTGTTTTAAAAACTTTTCTACGGCTAATGAAACTAATGTTTATAAATTTATTTCTGCTGATGGAACTTCATTTGGTTTATATACAGGTTCAGAGAATAGATTTGAGAATAGGTTACTTATCTACACTGATATTGATGGTCCACAAAAGGGAGCTAGTATACAAGGAAAAGATATTTTTATATATGATTTTTCTACAGAAGCTGGACAGTTACAACTTACTCATGATGACTTTAGTTCTTATCTAACATCGTGCTCTGGTAATGGTGGTTCGGGAACCTGTACGGCATGGGTTATTGAAAATGGTAACTTAGACTACCTAAAACTTAAAAATGGAAAATGCCCAAATGGAAAAACTCTTGATGGAACAACAAATACATCTTGTAAATAAAATTAGTTAATATGGCTAATGCGCGAGCCGAAGGCTCGCGCATTACTTTTTTGCTATAATGTCTTTATGAAATATATTATTTTATCAGTAATCTTTTTATTTTTAATAATTTGGTCATTTTTTATTGAACCCAAAATGCTTAAAGTTACGGAATTTACTATAAATGATGAGGATTTAAGCGGTTTAAAGGTTGTTTTTGCGGGCGATTTGCATATTAGACCTAACCAAGAAAAAAGATTGATTGAGATTATTGAAAAAATTAATGCGCAAAACCCTGATATAATTCTTTTTGCTGGTGATTTTGCAGCAGGGCATGACTTGAAATCTTCTTTAAATTTTGAAGTTTACGCAAACCATTTAAAGGATTTGCGCGCAAAATATGGCATTTATAGCGTTATGGGAAATCACGATTATTGGGCAGATTATGACGATATAAAAGAAATGCTTGAAGGTGTTGGAATAAAGGTTTTGGCAAATAGCAACGAACCTTTGACACTTGATAATAGCAAAACTATTTATATTGCGGGTGTGGACGACTTGCAAACAAAGACTCCTGATGTAGAAGAAGCATTGAAGGGTACAGAAAATAATCCGACGATATTTCTAACTCATTCGCCAGATATTTTTGTAGAAGTTCCAAAGGGTAATGTAAAATTGACTTTGGCAGGACATGTTCATGGCGGACAAATCCGTATTCCATTTATTGGAGTATTAATAATTCCGTCAAAATATGGCGATAAATATTCACATGGATTGATAGAAGAAGATGGGCAACGAATGATAGTTACAAAAGGTGTAGGAACAAGCATTTTGCCAGTGAGATTTAATTGTATACCTGAGATAGTTGTAATTAATTTTAAATAAATTTAAAAAATCATGTTGACATAAAAAAACTTTTTAGGTATATTAAATATACAAACGCAATAGATGGGCGTTTAGCTCAGTTGGTAGAGCGCTTCCCTTACAAGGAAGATGTCGGGAGTTCGAGCCTCTCAACGCCCACCATAAAAGACCGGATAACTGATGTTATTCGGTCTTTTATTATGAGTTTTATAGAGCGAGAACTCCACAAAGCGGAGCTTTGTTTTAGGAGTTCGGCGCGAGTGAGCAGAGGGCGAAGACTTGAATATTTTGAAAAACAAAAAAGTTTTGAAAAATATTCAAGCGCAGACCCGTTTAACGCGAACGAGCAAGACAAGCCTCTCTGCAGATTCGAAAGATTTGAGAGGTATCTCACATCCCGAAGTTTTGCTAAAGCAAAACGGGAGTTCTCTTCCCACCAAAATATGACATTTAGTCATATTTTGTCGTGACCCTTCTCAACGCCCACCATTTTTAGAAAAAGAGCCTTTAATGACTCTTTTTTCTTGCCCTGATTTGATTTTAAAAGTTCGATTATTTTGAGTATTGAATTGCGAGAGTTCCATAATACAAAAATTTTGTTTTATAATTGAAGAATGGAAAAGACACAGAAGATTAAACATTATATTATTTTGGCTTTAATTTTGATTTTTGGGCTTGTGATTAGGCTTTCTAATCTCGAAAAACCGACGGGCGGTTTGTGGCACGATGAAGCCACTGCGTACGCGATTGCAAGCGCTTTGCCTGATTTGAGTTTTAACTTTCATAGATTTTTAATCTTTCCATTATATTTTATTTTCTACAAATTATGGATAACTGTTTTTTCTAATTCTGATTTTGCAATTCGCTTGATGTCAGTGTTTTTCGATATATTAGCGATAATTACTACATATTTTGCTGGCATGCAAATTACAAAAAATTTGAAATTTGAAAACTTAAAATATAGAACAGGACTGATTTTTGCACTTCTTTATGCTATAAATTCTTCATTTATTTACTACGCACAAGAGGCGAAATTCTACTCTATGACTTTCTTTTTAATTAGTTTAACAACGCTAACGTTTTTAAAATTAATTGAAAATTTTGATAAAAAATCTCTAATTTTCTTTGTTATTTCAAGTGTTTTAATGCTTTATACTCAAACAACACTCGTTGTAATAACGATTTTGTTCACAATTTTAGCGTTTTCCTTTGCTATAAAGACTAAAAAGTTGGATATTTTGTTTGTTTTGGCGAATTTATTAGTATATTTACCTTTGATAATATTTTTAATTATTGAAAAAAACTATTTTTCAGGGAATTTCGACATAGTTCATTTTGATAATTCGTTTATTTTGATAATGCTTCAAAACTGGTTCAGTCCTGTATTGACATGCTTACAAAATAATATGCCAAATTATAAAATGTTGTTTATGTTATTTTTTATAAGTCCAAAATTTTGGTTTAGCATATTATTCCCAATATTCTTCATGATTACAGTTTTTGTTTTGGCATTAAAAAATAATAAAATTTTACGATTTTTGGCAATAATTCCGATATTTTTTGTTGCTTTTCATATAATTCTTTCTCAAACAGAATTTTACAGCGCGAATATTCGTTATACATTAATAGTTTTGCCAATTGTATTGATGATTTCAGGGGTTTATATCGCACAAAATCTTGATAAAAAGTCAATGAAAATATTTTTGACAATTTTTATTTTGGCAAATTTGTCGATTTTATTCTCTCCTTATAGTGCAACAAAAATTCAAAGACCTTTTGGATACAAGGTTTTAGCTGATACTCTAATTAAAAATGATATAAATTCAAATTATAATTTTATTATGCCATTTAGCGAAAAATTGGTTGAAAAATATTATAAAATTAACGGTCGAGCAGAAAGTTTTTATATGCTTAATGCTGTTAATGCGCAAAAAACGTACCTTACAGATAAAGAAATTGAAGAAATTTCTAAAAAACACAACATGGTTGAAAATTATAAACGATACTTGTTGTCAGATAAAATTACAAAAGAGTTTTCTGATTATGTTCTAACCCATTATGCAAAAAATTCTAAAAATATTGTTTTGGTTATTGATAAAGGTATTTGTATGTTTTCAAATAAGGATATGCAATCAATTTTGAATAATGGTGGAACTGTTCCAATTCAGTTTATGCGTTTGTCAAAGCTTAATAATGATTTAATTTCTGTATTAAGCGCTAATTATAAAGTTCAAAAACACGTTCTTGACGGTAATTGGGAAATTTTTGTGTTTGAAAAATAGCCTTTTTAATTTTATATCTCCTTAACCTTTTCATAACATTTTGCCCTAAAAGTTAAGACTTTGTTAATTCTGACGATTTTTTGAAAAAAAGAGTTATAACGTAAGTGTAAGGAATGAAAGATAAAAATCGGAGGTATTAAAAATGAGATTTAATGTTATTGAAAGAGAACCAGATATGTTATTTTCAGGCGTTCGTAACAATCTTGAAAACCTATTAAACGCTGTTATGATTGGTGATGCTTCAGATTTAGAAAATAGAATGTACCAACCATTGTCAGAAGTAAGAGAAAATGAAACAGAATACAAAGTAAGTGTTCAATTACCTGGCATCAAAAAAGAAGATATTAATATCGAATTAGACAAAAATACTTTGACAATTTCTGCAGAAAGCAAATTTGAAGAAGTAAAAGATAATGAAAACTTACATTACTCTCAATTCTCTTATGGCAAATTCCATAAAACAATCGAATTAGCAAAACCAATTGACGTAGAACATTCAAATTGCGAATACAACGATGGTATTTTACAAATTACATTGAAAAAACAAGAAGGTAAAAAGGAAACACATACATTGAAAATTAAATAATAATGTGGATGTAATAAGGAAAGTAAACAGACATTAAATTAACGGGCGGAGCCGAAGGCTTCGCTCGTTAATTGTCTATACAAAAATATTATTTTATTGTTTCTCCTAAATTTTTTAATAAAAAATATTTATAAATAGTATTTAAATATTGTAATTATATTTTGATATGGTATTTTATAGAATAGTTATATTTAAATGTAGGCGCTTGTTTAAGATTAAACAGGAAATTATAGGAGAAAAAATGGATAAAAATGTTATATGTATAAAATGGGGAACAAAGTTTGGACCAGAATATGTAAATAGATTACATGATATGGTAGAAAGAAATTTGACTATTCCACACCGTTTTGTATGTTTTACTGATGATGCAAATGGTTTAAATGAAAATATTGAAGTAAGACCTTTGCCAGAATTAGATGATGAGGGCATTCCTGATAGATGTTGGAAAAAATTAGGATTATTTACAGACAAGTTAGCAGATTTAACTGGTGAAGCTTTATTTTTAGATTTAGATATAATTATCAGAGATAATATTGATTGCTTTTTTGAAAGACAAGGTGATTTTTTCATCATAAAAGACTGGGATTTTCCAAATGATATAATTGGTAATTCTTCTGTGTTCAAATTTGCAGTAAATAAACATAAAGACATTATTGAAAACTTCTATAAAGAAGGTAAAGATATCCGTAAAAGATATAAAAATGAACAAGCTTTCTTGTCATATCAAATGAAAGATAAAGGTATGTTGCAATATTGGGATAAAAATTGGTGCGTAAGTTTTAAGAGAAATTGTTTGCAACCATTCCCTCTAAACTTCTTTAAAGAACCTCGTGATCCACAAGAAGCTAAGATTTTAATTTTCCACGGTAGACCAACTCCAGAGCAAGCATATAAAGGATATTGTGGAAAAGGTGGGTTTAGATATGTAAAAGCAACAAAATGGCTTGATAAATATTGGAGTTACAACAAATAATGAAAGATTTTTGCAAAAATCTTAAAGAAAAAACGATATGTATATTGTTTGGAATTTCAGCATTTTTGATTGAAATTTATACAAAAATATTCAAAAAAGACGAAAACGAAGATGTTGATTTTGAATATGAAAACGAATAAAAGCAGGGCGATGGGTTTTAACCCACCGCCCTGCTTTGTTGTATTTAAAATTTATTTTCTACCTAAAACTTTTCGCCAAAATTTAATCCATTTTAGGCGTTTTTTATGTTTGCTGTTGAATTTTGCAACACGTTCGTTTTGACCAATAATATGGTTTGTTAAGTTTCTGTCAACACGTGAATTTGAAGCGATTACGCAGTCTTTCATACAAACGTTATCAGCAATTTCAACGCCGTCCCATAAAATGCAATTTTCTAAAGTTACGTTTTTGCCGATATAACAACCTTCACCGATTACAGAATGACCGATGAATTTCACTCCTTGTGAAAGATGACTATTTCCGCAAATGTAACTTCCTGTTTCAGTTTTGGTAATTTTGTCGTGTTTAAAGCTGAATAAATTGTTGAATAAATCCCAATGAGTTTGCTTGTATTGGTCCAATGAACCTATGTCTGACCAATATTCTTCAACAGGGAATACATTGATTTGTCTATCTTGCAACAATTTTGGGAATACATTTTTTGCAAAGTCACAAAATTCGCCGACAGGAATGTAGTCAAAAATTTTGTAATTAAAAATGTAAATACCAGTGTTTATTAAATTACTTTTTGCATCTTTGATTGCAGGTTTTTCTTGAAACTCAGTAATAAAACCTTCTGAATCAGTAACAACAACACCAAAGTTTGGTATATCTTCTTCTTTTACTGGTTTAACACCGATAGTAGCGATAGCACCAGAGTTTTTGTGAATTTCCATACCTTTCATTAAATCAGCGTTTGTAACTCCGTCAGCCGAAAGTACAAAGAAATCTTCGCCTTCATTAAAGAAGAATTGGCATTTTTTAACACCACCAGCAGTACCAGAAAGGGATTCTTCTGTGATGTAATTAAAATTGATACCTATATCGTTTTTAATGTATCTTGCAACGATTTGTTCAGCAAGGTAAAAAGTGTTTGCAACAACGTCTTTAACGCCAATAGCCTTTAAGTTTTCTAACAAAATATCCATAACAGGCTTGTTTGCAATTGGAACAAGCGGTTTTGGAACGCTTTTTGTTAATGGGTCTAAACGAGAGCCAACTCCAGCAGACATAACCATCGCTTTATACATTATAAAATCTCCTAAATTCTCTTGTTACAAATGTTACCATAAAAATTTGATTGATACAAGTACGTAAAAATATTTTTGTTATATAATATTTAATGTTAAGAATATTAATGGAGGAAACATGAAAGATATTCAAATTACTAAAGAAGTAGAAGAAATGTGTCCTATAAAAAGAGGTGTTAAAGGCGTGCCTGCACCTATTCCACAAGAAGGTGAATGGACAAAATGTAAAGAAATCAAAGATATTTCAGGTTTAACTCACGGTTGTGGTTGCTGTGCACCTCAACAAGGTACTTGTAAATTAACTTTGAACGTTAAAGAAGGTGTTATCCAAGAAGCTTTAGTTGAAACTATTGGTTGTTCTGGTATGACTCACTCAGCAGCTATGGCTGGTGAAATTCTTCCAGGTAAAACAATTCTTGAAGCTTTAAACACAGACTTAGTTTGTGACGCTATCAACGTTGCAATGAGAGAATTATTCTTACAAATCGTTTATGGTAGAACTCAATCAGCTTTCTCTGAAAACGGTTTACCAGTTGGTGCTGGATTAGAAGACTTAGGTAAAGGTTTATGCTCTATGTGTGGTACAATCCACTCAACTAAACAAAAAGGTGTTAGATACTTACAATTAACAGAAGGCTACATCTTACAATTAGGTTTAGATGAAAATAACGAAGTTATTGGCTACCAATTTATCAACTTAGGTAAATTTATGGATGCTATCAAGAAAGGTATGAACCCTCAAGAAGCATACGATAAAAACATCGGTACTTATGGCAGATTTGCAGATGCTGTTAAATACGTAGATCCAAGAAAAGAGTAAACGTTAGCCGATGTGAAGTCAAGCACACGGCGACGATGAGTCGGCGGAGCATTGACGTAACATAATATCACCGCCGTTGTGAATGAAGCGTAAGTGAATGAACGAAGCAATCTTTGATTGCACAGGCGGAAAAACTAAGAAATTCTGAAACAAGTTCAGAATGACAAACAAAAATAGTTAATACAAAATTAATTAAAAAAGGAAAATAGAAAATGACAGTAAAATTTGAAGGACAAGACAGACGTCAAGCAACTTTAGATAAAG
>CALBKW010000086.1 GCA_937895785.1 uncultured Candidatus Melainabacteria bacterium
ATAATCAAATTATAGACGAGGTATAAATATGAACTTAATTAAAAATTTAATCAAAAACTTAGCAATTTCAATCATTAACACAGCTCTAACAGTTTTCATCTGCTACTGGAACATAATGGCGATTATCAACGCTTTTCAAACTCCTGATGCAGACTGGAACCAAGTTTGGACATATTTAGTTTGTTCCGTTGTAATTTTAGTAATTATGTGGATTTCGGCATTTCTAAAATTCTTAAAAAGACTTGCATTTGTAATCCTTGTATTACTTTTAATCGGTTGGTTCTATCTTCCTCAACTATTGCCTAACGTTACAAATAACATGTGCGTAACAATGGGTTCTTGTAAAGAAGGGACAGAAGTTAAAACAGCAGTTTCAGGAAAAATCATTATCAACAAACAAACTTGTATTCAAAACAAATGGAAATGGGACGATAAAAAACAAGCTTGCAAAACAAAATAAGGATTGATTTTGATGAAAAATATTATAAACGATATTAAAAATATGGTTACAGGCAAAAAGGAAATTTCTACAAAAGAGGCTTTTACGCTTATGCACAAAGAACTTGAAGAAGCCGAAAAAGCCTATGGCAAGAATATCTTTCCTGAAGAAAATATCTTAACTCCAGAAGAAGTCCATTATCGTGCATTAAAACTTAAAGCTGGTGCTCCTTTTGAAAAAATACAAGAGCAATATGCAAAATTGAAAAACAAATATAATCCTGAATTATTCAAAGATAACGAAGAAAAATACGAAAAAGCAAAAGAACTTGATGCCAGAGCTGAATTTGCATTTCAATATTTTAAACAAAAATTTGGGATTGAATAAAAATACCGCAACACCTCTCTAAACAATTCTCAATCGTTTAGGCAAAGTGGTTTAAGAAAATGGTTATAAATACTAAAAAAAGGCGACGTTGCATTACAACGTCGCCTTTTTTATCAAATTTATATATTTACTTTGATGTTGGTATGTTCGTTGGTGTTGGGAACTTAATTGGCGGAATTTCTAACTTTGGAATATTAAGTTCAAATTTCTTTGGTTCATTATGTTGAAGTGGATTATTTTGATACATTTCGTCCAATTTTGCCATTGTTCGAGGGAAATACTGTTGCAAATACTGAGTTCTTAGTGTAAGCAATTCATTTGTTAATGGCGTGTTGTGAATTGCATTACCCTCAGCAACTGTTTCTTTCAATCCGCCTGTAGGTCCGCTGTAGTGTGTTAGAGTATTAATGAAGTAGTCCACATGTTCTCTTTGAGCATCAGGGAAAGCTTCATTAAACGCTTCTTTTTCTTTATTATATATTTCTTGAACCTCTTTATTTTGAGATATCATTTTGTCAATTGATTGAAGCATTTTAATTGGACTCTTCATGTCTGCATTTTTAAAATCTTTAGCATGTCCTAGTTCATGAAGCACTACAAATAAGTCATCACCTGAATGAAGAGATCTATCTGTTGGCTTGTAGTATGATTCTAACTCGTTTTGCATACCTTCAATATTGTCAATTGTTTCACTCATTTCTAACAATTCGTCACCAGACAAACGTTTCAACGATGCTATTATCTTGTCTTTATCACCCTTAACTTTGCCTAAATCAATTGTTGCGGTTTTCTTTTCATCTTGGTCACAAGTTACAACTAATTTGTCACCTTGAACCTTCATTGTATAACTTTTATCATTAAAAGTTGATCTAAATTCATTATCAGACACAACTTCAAATGTCTTTTTGTTATCTAACAAAACTTCACCATCTTTTGTAGTAATCTTATAATGCATATATCGATTACCTTTTGGGTCATCTTTGTATTTATATTGAGTTCTAGTTCCGTCCAAAGATTCCATATCTTTTTTAACGACAACTTTACCACTTTTCTTTTTAGTTGCATCACTTACGGTTTTAACACCATCTTCAGTTAAAATATCCACTGTATTTACGCCCTTAACCTTTGATGGACGAGAGTATTCTCTTGAAATCATTGTTCCATCTTCTTTCATCTTTGAGCGTAATTCATAAGTTCCTTGGAAAGTCTTAACTTTTTTACCTTCGTTATCAACTTGGTCTAATTCAACCATATCATAACGAATTTTTGAAACAGTATTTGTCTTTAAATCGTAAGCTTCCTGAATTCTGTATCTTTCGCCTTTTTCATCAGTATATTCTGTCAAATTTTCAACAGAACGAACATTCAAATCTCTGTCTAAAACTTCTGAACTCATTTGGAAATCAAAGTTTAGCGCATTCAATTTGTATGTTGAAGGGTCATACTTATCATTTACAAGTGACATCATAAAGACTTTATCTTTACCACCTGCATTTTCCTGCATTTCAAGCACATGTTTGTGAATTTTATCAATTTCATCGTTCTTAAAAATCATTGCAATTGCTGCAATATTAGTTCCTGACAATTTTGTATCTGTAAACTTCTTCGCTTGTTCTAACTGCTCTGGAGTTAGCTTTCTCAATGCTTCTGCATCTTTACCTTTATAATCTTTAAATTCTTCTGGCAAAACATCTGTTTTAACCTCACCTGATTGAGGTTGGTTTACAAAAAATTCTGTTCCACTAAAAAGCGAATTTGAAGCATCAGCAGCTAAACTAACCCTTGCGCCTACATCAGCAGAACTAAATACACCAATCTCAGGTTCTGGTGCTGTACCTTGTTGTTTTTGAGCATCTTTTTGTTTTATAACTTGTTGTTGAACGGTTCTTACTTCATTTGTTGACATGCATACCTTCCTTAAATTTGATACTTATTAAAGTTTACTCAAAGAAAAAATTGCCTATTTTATTAAAAAATGTTACTACTTTTTGCTGTTTATAATTACAAACACACCGCTGAAAACTAGCAACATACCGATTACTTTAATTAAAGAAAGTGATTCACCGAATAACAAAATACCTAACACTGTTGCAGTTAAAGGTTCTAAAGCACCTAAAATTGCGGTCTTTGTTGAACCTATAAATTTTATTGCAATTGTAATTGTTTCTAACGAAATTATAGTCGGAATAATTGCAATACATATTGCTAAAAACCACTCTTTAGGGGTATTTAAAATTTGTAAGTTTGTACAGAATTTTGTACTTACAACATAAACTGAAATCCCGAATAACATTACATAAAAAGAAAGTTTATCTCCACGCAAATGTTTTACCGCAGGAATCTTTTTTACTCCAACCATATAAATTGCATACGACAAAGCAGAAACAAATATCAAAACTAGCCCTAAGGTGTTAATATTAGAACCAGTTTTTGCATTAGACAAAAATACAATTCCCAACGCTGTTATAAGCATTGCACCAATAACAGTAAGTGACAATTTTTCTTTAAAAAACATAGCCATTATCATTGCAACCATTGCTGGGTAAATAAACAATATTGTACACGCAATTCCTGATTCAATATACCTAAATGAAACAAACAATGTTATTGATGACAATGAAAACGTTAGACCTAAAATAAATAATGCTAGAGCTTCGTCTTTATTAATTTTCAAAGATATTTTTTTCACAAATTTAAGCCAAAAATAATAAATCAAGGTCGCAATAAAATATCTAAAAAATAAAACTGAACTAGCACCAATACCACAAGCATACAAAGGTAACGCAAACAACGGATTTGTTCCGTAACTTACTGATGCTAAAACACCGTTTATGTAACCTTTTGTTTGTCTTGATGTAGTCATTCCAACCGCCTTTTTACAGCGAAAATCTTATATCAAAATTAATATAAAATCAAGCAATAAAAACGGTTGTAACTATTTGCTAATACTAAATTTTGAAGGTCTTGTTTCTACACTGATAATCGCAACCATTGTCCAGAAAATGAAGTGGATTTGAGGTCTAAAAAATACAGTATCTACAAAGCCATGAACCATCAAGCCGATAATTGAAGTCACTGCAACTGTTGTAAAGATTAATGATTTTGTATCATTTGAGTATTTAATATGTTCAAATGCTGTATACAAAGCTAATCCCAAGAAAGCCAAGAAGGCTAATAGAGCAAAAATTCCACTTTCTACAGCAGTTTCTAAGTAAATATTATAAGCACTCAATGCATCAAAGCCAGTTTTCATATACAAACCATAAATTTCACGGAAATTTTGGTTACCTAAACCAATTCCAAGTAGCCAATTGTCCTTGAACATATCAATACAAGAATGATAAACATTAAATCTGAAAGAATTTGAACTATCTGTTCTCATTGCAAAAATTGAGAAAATTCTTGCTCTTAAAGATGCTTTTGCAAGGATTAAAACTGTTCCCAAAGCAATAGCACCACCAACAACTGACATATATAGTTTTTTATAATCATTCCAGAAGAACTTAGCAGAAATAGCTACTAAGGTTAAAATTGTAGCAAACAAGCCTAGATATGAACCTCTACAACCAGTTGCAAATAACACATACATTGAAAGTAGTGTCAAAACTAGCAATACAACTGAATTTTCATAACGTTTATTATAAATTTCATGAGCTAAAATACCAAACATTGTAGGAATTGTTGCTACCATATATCCACCCATAAGGTTTGGATTTAAAGGCTTTAATGTCCCGTAAACCCTTGACATTACTTGTTCCGGATTTAGGTATGATGTGTCTTGCCAAGTTGAAATTTCATCAGGGCGAATTACTGATTGCAAAAGTCCTTGTATTGTTTCATAAGAAACGCAAGCTCCAATTGTAAGCAATATCCACCAAATTTTGTCTTTATTATTTTTTAAATATTGTACTAAAGATAGGTAAAATCCAAAATATACAATTAATTTTAAAAATCCATGCAAGCTCAAGCTGAACATTGTTGAGCCGAACAAGCTTACAATTACTAACATAAAATATGCTAATAAAAAGATTTCAAACTTTTTACATTCTAACTTTTCACCTTTTTTAACCAACAATTTGATAAAAGTTAAAACAATAGCAATCATAGCAAAAATTGCAATCTTTTCAGACTGAGCAAAAGTTGAAACAAGAAAGACAGCTAATATTGAATACAATATTAGCGTGTCTAACTGTTTAAAAATAAAACTACTGTTATACAAACCTTCTGTTTTAGATTGAATGAATGTAAAAAGTTTATTAAACATCTTTTATTAACCCATATTTTCTTCTTGTTTGTTTACATCAGGTTGAGCTGGCGCACCTGCTTGAGGAGCTGGTTGAGGAGCTTGTTGACCGTATTGAGGTTGTCCCCCTTGTGGTGCTGTTGGTTGTAAAATTCTAACATCTGAAACAGTACCGTTTAATTTGTAGCTTGGACCTTCTAAAGTAACAGGCAAGCCGATTTTAATTTTGTTACCGCCAATAACAGCACCGTCTTTTGTAATCTTAGCCTTATCAACGATGATTGTTACAACCATGTCATACAAGAATGCTTGAGAGTAATCGTCAACCATTACAAATGGTTCTTTACCGTTGCGAGGGTTAGGCATTACAGTCTTTTTAGAGTCCATTCTAACATCAGCAACCTTCAAGTTTGTATAAGGAACATTTCTGATTGTAATAAATGTTTCTGAGTTTGGAAGAATTGGAGATTCGTTTGTAGTAAGAGTTACCCCTCTTAAAAATACTTGAAATCCAATTGTAGCAGTTGCTTCAATTTGTTTATCTGCTGTTTGACGGAAGTGAGAGAATGTTAAAGCACCAACAACAAGCGCCAAAACAATACCACCCACAATAATCCAGTCAGTCGTATTTACTTCTTTTAAAAGTTCTTTTAATTTTTCCATATTATTATTCTCCTTTTAAATTGATTTTTTCTAATGTTTCAAGAATTTCATCTACAGTTGTTGTAGCACAACCAAATTGCTTGATAACAATACTTGCTGCAACATTACCAATTACTGCTGCATAAACAGGTTCTGCACCGATTGCTAAACCTAATGTATAAAGCGCTGTAACTGTATCACCAGCACCAGTAACATCAAATACTTTCGAGCGGTTAAATACAGGGATTTTTTCAGAAGTTCCGTCTGAATTTACAACTACCATACCATCTGAGCCACAAGTAATTAAAACAGCCTTAGCATTTGTTTTTGTAATAATTTCCTTGCCTGCTTTTGTAATTTTTTCGTAAGAATCCAATTCATAACCAACAAATTTTTGTGTATCTGGTAGGTTTGGAGTCATTGAAGTTACATTTTTGTAATTTGACAAATCTTTTTGAGCATCAACAACAATAACCTTGTTATATTTATTTGCCAATTCTACAGCTTTATTAACAACATTTGAAGTTAAAACGCCAATATGATAATCAGATAAAATTACGGCATCGTGTTCAGGAATAGCTTTTTCCAATTCATTAATAATTTTATCTTCTGTTTCCTTTTTGATAGGTGCTTTTGTTTGTCTATCAATTCTTACAATTTGTTGTGTAACAGATTGCGAGCAAGAGCCTGAAATTCTAGTTTTTGTAACTGTTTTTCTGCCTGCTTCTTCAACTAAATATTTGCAATTCACATTTGCATCTTCAAAAGCTTTGATAAGTTGGGTTGCTTGATAATCATCACCAACAACACCAATTACGCTAACTTTACCATTATTAATCATTGATGCATTGTGAGCTGCGTTTGAAGCTGCACCAAGAATTATATTTGTATGTGTATGTTGCAAAATAAGAACTGGAGCTTCACGTGAAATTCTTTCAGTATCACCATAAACCATTTCATCTATTGCAATATCACCTACAACAAGGATTTTTGCTTCGCTTAACTTTTTAATGTAATCTACTAATTTTTGTTTTTCAATATTCATAACTTTCATCTATTTCGCTTATTGATAATTGGATTAATATAATTTATAATGGATTAATAATTAAAGTTTATCATGAACATAAAAAATGAGGTAACATTTTGGAACAAGATAAGGACAATACAAATATAAATCCTGAAAATACAGAGTTTCAAATCAACAACATTGATGAAGAAATTGAGTTTGATGACAACATTGATATTGATGCATTGCAAGCTCAATTGAAGCAACACATGTTAGATACAGAAAATGTGGATTATTCACCTGAGCAGACTACTCCAGCACCTCAACCTGTTGAGAAAAAAGACGATATCACATCATTACTTGATATTCCAACATTTACATCTCAAGACTCTAATGTTCCACCGATGGATATTGCAACACCTACAGCTCCTTTGGCTGTACCAAATCAACCTGCACCACCTCAAGAAAAATTAAAACTTCAGGAAGGTGAAAAAAAATACGTAATCTACATTGAACCTGACAATATTGATTTTATAGATAGTTTATCAATTAAAGATAGAAAAAAAATGATAAATAAAGTTCTTCACGAACAAGATGAAGCTTCAAGAAAACGTAAAGAACTTAGAGAGCGTGCAAAATTTACAAGACAAATCATTATTATGGTCTTGACTGTAACTATTGCTCTTCCAATTTTCTTTGTTATATTGAATAAATCAATTGAAATAACAATTTTAAACTATCAACAAGCGCAACAAAATTTCGTAAAATTGTACAAGGAACAAGGTAAGATTAAATCATACAAGTCTTTCCAAAGTCATTTTAGATAAACTAAGTTTTGTTACATTTTGCATTAAAGTGTTTAAAATAAAAATTTACGATAGTACAATAAAAATGCACTCAGTAAGTGCATTTTTTTGCTGTAATTAAATAAACACAATGTACACAAATAATGGAGAAAGAAATGATTACTCTTAACTACAACAATGTTGATGCTAGTGTCATCGGCAAAGACCATGGTTTAAATCTTGAAAAAGAATTTTCTAACTACAAAAATGACATCGAAAAAATCATTAAAGACTTAAACCAAAGAAAAGACAAACAAGGTCAATGGTTACAATGGATGAACCTTGGTTACAATGAAGAAACTGTTTGGTACGTAAAAGAATTTGCTGCAATGGTAAAAGGTAGATTTGACAACGTATTAGTATTAGGTATCGGCGGTTCTGCTTTAGGCGGTATCGCAGTAACTGAAGCTTTATTAAAACCATACTGGAACTTATTAACACCAGAACAACGTGGCGGTATGCCAAGAATTTTCTTCTTGGATAACATCGATCCTGACCAAATTACAGGTTTGTTACAAGTTTTAGACTTAAAGAGAACTTTAGTTAACGTAATCACTAAATCAGGTTCAACTGCTGAAACAATGTCACAATACATGATTGTTAAAAACTTATTAGAACAACAATTAGGTGACGATTATAGAAAAAATATTGTTGCAACAACAGACCAAAAAACTGGTATTTTAAGACAACTAGCAGACCAAGAAGGCTACAAAACATTTGTAGTTCCTGATGATGTTGGTGGTCGTTTCTCAGTATTCTCAGCAGTAGGCTTATTACCTTTCGCTTTAGTTGGTATTGATATTGAAGAAATGATGAACGGTGTTAAAGATATGGATTTAGCTCTTAAAAATACTGATATCCACAACAACATCGCAGCTCAAAATGCTTTAATTCACTACTTAATGGATACTAAAAAAGGTAAAAACCTATCAGTTATGATGCCATACTCAAGCAGATTGAAATATATCTCTGATTGGTATGTTCAATTATGGGCTGAATCTTTAGGTAAAGAAGAAAATAACAAGGGTAAAAAAGTTAACTGTGGACCTACTCCAATCAAGGCTTTGGGTGCAACAGACCAACACTCTCAAATTCAACTTTACAACGAAGGACCTAACGACAAAGTTATTAACTTTATCAGAGTTGAAGAATTTGACAACACTTTAGAAATTCCTCACATCTTTGATTACACAGGTATTGGTTACTTAGGTGGTAAAACTATCAACCAATTAATCAATGCTGAAGCTGATTCAACTAGAGTTGCATTATCAGACTATAAACGTCCAACAGTAACTATCAGCTTGCCAAAAGTTAACGCTTACAACGTAGCTCAATTACTTTATATGCTTGAAGTTCAAACAGCTATCGCTGGTGAATTATACAACATCAACACATTTAACCAACCTGGTGTTGAACAAGCTAAAAACTACACTTACGCTTTAATGGGCAGAGCTGGTTATGAAGAATCTGCTAAAGCTCTTAAAGAAAAAATGGAAAAACAAAAATAATAATTAAATGAAAAAACTATTAATCACAGTATTAATATTATTTTTAACAAGTTCGATAACTGTTTTTGCACAAGACTCAATTGTCTTAAAAGCTGGTATCTCTAAGATAAACAGCGTGCCGAAACAGTTTTTCGGCACTTGGCAGGTAAAATCGACTCTTATTACAACAGATTCACCAAAAAATTTTAAACCGTCTAGTGCTGATATGTGGAACTTACGACGTAGTGGTAACGTCATAGAACTTAGAAATCCTATGACTGGAGCAGTTGCAGAGATTTACTTAAACGACGTTAACAATAATGACATCACTTTTACTCATCAAGAAAAAGAAGATAACTTTAAGTTAACAGATACAGTAAAATTACGCTTAAATGGAAACACTTTCACAGGTACAAATGAATTAACACTAACTCAAAAGAAAATTTACGGCGACCAGTACGAAATTGTTACAAAGAAAGCACAATATAAAATAGAAGGTCAAAAGATTTCAGGCACTAGCATATATTAGGGGATTTATAAAATGGCAGACGATAAAACATTTGACATAATAATTTTGGGCGGAGGTCCTGCAGGTTTAAGTGCAGCTATTTATGCCGCAAGAAGCGCTGCTAAAACAGCAATTATTGATATTAGTATGCTTGGAGGTCAACCAAGCAACTACCTTGAATTAGAAAACTACCCTGGATTTGCAAAAATCGGTGGTTATGACTTAATGGAAAAATTTGAAGAACATGCAGATATGTTTGGCATTCAAAAATTTCCAATGGAAGAAATCCAAAGCGTTGATTTAACTTCTGAAATTAAGACTGTAAAAACATTAAACGGTGAATTTAAGGCAAAATCAATTATTATTGCAACAGGCGCTCAATCTAAAAAACTTGGAGTTGAAGGTGAAAAAGAATACGTTGGACGTGGAGTTAGCTACTGTGCTGTTTGCGACGGAGCATTCTACAAAGATAAAGTTGTAGCCGTTGTTGGTGGCGGTAATGCTGCCGTTGAAGAAGCTGGCTATTTGACTAAATTCGCATCAAAAGTTTATTTAATTCACCGTAGAGATGAACTTAGAGCCGACAAAATCGTTCAAGAACGAGCATTTAAGAACGAAAAATTAGAATTTATTTACGACACCGTTGTAAATAGTATTAATGGCGAAGACCTTGTTAAATCAGCAACTATCGAAAACGTTAAAACTCACGAAGTAAAAGATTTAGCAATCAACGGTATTTTCCCTTACATCGGTTTTGAACCGAATGCTGACTTGTTTGCTGGGCAATTAAAACAAGACAAAAATGGATTTATCATTGTTGACGAAGCTATGCAAACTTCTGTAAAAGGTGTTTATGCGATTGGAGATGTTAGAGTAACACCTCTTCGTCAAGTAATTACTGCAGCTGCAGACGGCGCTATCGCAGCAGTTTATGCAGGTCGCTACATTGAAACTTTAAAACCGGTTTCTGTATAGAACTTGAACCTTTTAACTCTATGTCATTCGGAACTTGTTTCAGAATCGCAAAGTCTTTCCAATATAACTATGCAACCCTGCCATACGGGGGACAGGCTCACTAAGCTTAAATCTTCGCTTGTTCTCTTTGTCAAAAATTCAGGGTGATATTGTGTTGCAATCTAATAGAAAAGAAAGTTATTCATTTTCAGTACCGTAAATTCTTGCGTAATTCCAATATGCTCTATAAACTTTTTTCAAGTAATCCTGTGTTTCAGGATATGGCACTTGTTCTAAAAAATCATCTCTATCTTGGTAAGTAAGCTTATTTCTCCAAGATTTAACCATTCCCAAGCCACCATTATAAGATAGCACTGCGTAAAATTCGCTTCCATCATTTATTTTCTTTAATTTTGAAAAATAAATACTTCCCAATTGAACGTTAATCTTTGGATTATACAAATAATTAGGATCATTAGAAGCTATGCCATAGGCACTTTTAACTTCATTTGCGGTTTGTGGCATCAATTGCATCAAGCCTTTTGCACCAACGCCGCTTGTTGCTTTCGGGTCAAAATGGCTTTCTTCCTTGATTATAGACAATAATAGTACAGGATTGTTGTCTAGTGCAAACTCTTTAGCATAATCATAGTAGTGAACTGGGTATACTAATCTCCAACGAAAATCTGTTTTTGGAGGTTTTGTTGTTAATTCTTCCATTGCATCTCGCGCCAACACTACAGATGTATTATATTTTCCGTCTTCGTATGCAAGCCAACTTTGTACAAATTTATCATTTTTGCACAATTCATTAACCATACCGTAATCCTTCAATAGCGCAAGTTTTACGACCATATTGCCGTCCTTTGACTTTTCGTAAGGGAACACAACAGGTTTGAAAATTAAATCTTTTACTATTAAAGGATTTTCAATTCTGTACATATCTACATAAGCTCTGTAAGCGTAATATGTATCTGGATATTCCTTCATTACTCGTTTATAGTAAACTCTTGAATCTTCATAGTTTTTAGCACGCTCTTCAGCTTTACCCAACCAGAATAAAACTAGAGGTGTTGAATTTGATTTTTGGAACTTGTTTAAATGCTCTTTGCCTAGTTTTAGAGCGGTTTTGTAATTACCAAATTTTACGTTTGAATAAAATACATTTGCTAATGCATCCGCTGCAAATTGACCTTTTGGAAAATCTTGATATAACTGAGCATAACATTGGTCTTTAAGTTCAATTGAAGAGTTACGACAAGTGATATATCTGATATAATCTTCGCCTTCTCGACCTTTTGACAAGTCACTCAAGTACATAAGCGCATTATTTTTGTTGCCAGAAGAGGCTTGTAAATACAAGTCAATTGCCTTATACATATCTTTTTTGTCTACGTATTGAGAGTATTTAGCCATACCTTTTTCGGTATATTCTTTAACTTTGGCATAATTTCTTAACTCGTAGTAGTTTTTAACGATATCACACCAGCTATATGCAACATTTGTTGAGTCCAAGTGTTTTCTTGCCAAATCAAATTCGCCTAAAGCATAGTAAGAACGCGCAATTATAAGATTGTCTTCACTTGTAAGAGTTGTTCTGTTTAATTCTTTAATTTTATTTATAGAATAAATTGCATAACGTCCTGCAGGAGCATCTTTTAAGTAATCTTTAAAATAATCTTCTGCCTTTTGTAAATCAAGGGCTAATTTTGTTTGGTTCGTAACCCCTTCTAACTCTCTTAATTGGATTAAACCTAAGTAATACTTAGATGCAATTGCATATTCACTTTTTGGATATTTTTTTACTATTGATTGAAATTTACGCTTTGCACGTTTTGGGTGTTGTTCATAAATATTTTGTGCTAAAAGATACTTAATTCTTACTGACAAAGTGAAATCTGGATATCTTCTAATCAATTGTCTATAGTGTTTTTGAGTAAGTTTTGGAGATTGCATAAACTCTGCACATTTAGCTTGACGGTAAAGAGCTGCAGGTTTTAATGTTGAATTTGAAGGAACTGTTCCAAAAGCCTTATATGCTTTATGATAATCCTCAGCTTTATAGTATTCCAAAGCTACGGCATAAGTCTTTACTCCGTCTGATTCTCCCCTCGTTGCATTCCACGCATTTACAATTAACAGTGAAATTACAGCTATTATAATCACTATAATTAGTGTTGTCTTTTGTTTTATATTCATATTTCGTACCAGTAACCAAGTTTTATTCTAACAAAAAATAACTCAAAACGCTATAGGTAGTAGGTTATAACTTTACAAAAATGAAATATAATGAAGATGTGAAACGAACTTATCAAACTCCTCCTATAAAACATATCAAAAAAGAAAGGACAAAGGTTATAAAAACTTACGTCCTTTCGTCTGAAATAAAAATTTTAAAAGGGTAACATTGTCACCTTAATACAACTCTATATATGTTCACCACGCATTGTTGTTGATGAATCTTGCAACGGAGTTACTACAGCTTTTGATTTATTAGGATTTGCTGGTGGTACAAAGTCATATTTAGGTCTTTCTACCATTTCATCATCAGTTTTGCCGATTTTATCAGAATCCTTTATTTGCATTCTGTCATATTCAACACTTGTTCCCTTTGTATTCATAGCTACAGAAAGTCCAAAGTATGTATATTGACGAACAAAGTCATATCCCAAGTTTAACTTCATATCATCTGGTCCTAATGCAACATAGAAAGTCGCCTCTCTTAAAGCTGAAGTTTTGTCTGATTGGTAGTCATAATCTACATCACTAGATAATTTGTAAGAACCATATAGACCTATGGTTAAATATTTGTGTAATCTTAAATATTCTCTGATATATACATTAGATTTACCATATCTGTAAGCATCCATTGTTCTAAATGGTGAATTATCGTCATAAGCTGCCAAGTAATATCCTAATTCTTGACGCCATAGTT
This sequence comes from uncultured Candidatus Melainabacteria bacterium, assembly GCA_937895785.1. GTDB lineage: Bacteria > Cyanobacteriota > Vampirovibrionia > Gastranaerophilales > Gastranaerophilaceae > UBA6984. Next base: position 13,447 of record CALBKW010000086.1, read on the forward strand.
TATATTGTGTTGTTAATCTTGGTCCAATTCTACCTATAAATTGAGTATCACCAGTACCGTATATAGCTGCAGAACCTTCACCGATAACATTAAATGTTAAATATTTAATGTCATCTTTTGTCATATCATGATCTTCTTTATTATAAAGTTTGCCTAATGCTAACAAAGTTTGATCAAATTGAGCCATATATTTTAATCTGATTGTGCTCATTTTTCCATCAATACCAGTAAACTTATCATTATTTCTCTTTCTGTCATTTTCTCTAAAGAAACCTGCAGATGCTCTGTGCCTGAAAGTTAAATTAGCTTTTGGATACAAGAAATCAGCATGGCGATAGCCTTTTTCATAAAGCGCTTCACCTCCATAACCTAACCAAGATTGTCCTAAGAACCATTCGTTCATATACGAATTAGCACCATATTGCAACATCAAGTTTTCATCTAATCTTTGGTAACCTTTTAAGTAATAAGTATTTTTTGAAGAACTATATGCAAAATCTGTTTTGTTTGTACCGCTTTTAAATCTCGCAATCCCCCCAAAACCTAAATTACCATTCATATTAATTGTAGGAATAAGTTTTAATGTTGAACCAAATGGAGCTTCTAGAACAACCCCTGGTCCTAAGAACATACCAAAGTTAGGGAAAGAACCTAATTCAGGATAGTTACCTTCAAAGTAATCATGCTCTTTATTTGTATAGAAAGTCATTGACGGTAAAGAAACAATCTTTTTACCTGTTCTTGAATAAACTTTCATTCCTTTAACTTGAACTTTATCGTGTGATTTTTTTGCTGAAATATTCAATTCTTTTACTTTTACAAACATTTTATTTTCTTTAATATCTGTAACTAAGAATTGCATTTCATCTTCTGGAATAATCATGTTTTGAACATCTTGTCCGAAACCAGTTGAATACATAGAAACAATTTTGTCGTAATTTGATGTAATTTTACCGTTTGTAGATAAGATATCATCACCAAACATATAACCATTTTCAGCCTGAATATCAAACATATATTGAGAATATTTCATATTATCTAATACGCCAGATTCTTCATTCAAATTAATTTTCATGTAATCGCCAAAAACTTCATTTCCAGCCTTGACGATTTTTACATTATCAAACAATTCAATAATATTTGTAACTTGGTTAAAAGTCATTTTATCTGCTGTCATCACAACATTTTGAGCAGGAATAGAGATTTCTATCCCGCCAACAGCTTCAACTAGTGTTTTATCAGGGTTATATTTCATAACCTTACACTTCATTACTGCTTTTGTTTCATCTTCTTTTTCTTCTTGTAAAACTTCGTTTACTTCTTCGTCTTGCACGACTCCATTTGCGTCAGCAAATTTATTTTTCTTGTTTGCCTTTGTTACCTTGTGCTCGTTGTGCATTCTAACAACTTTACGTCTTAATTTTGTAATTGGAGGAGTTACTTTTCTTGAAGATAAACCTTGTAAGCCTGTATCAAATGGTAAAAATTGTCTGTCGTGCTTTTCTTTTAACTGTTTTAATTCTTCTTCACGCTCTTGTTGTAATTGCATTGGAGTTTTAAAGAAAGATTCGCCAGTAAAATAAGATTCTTTAAAAGTAGTATCAGGAACAGAAGTATCTTGTATCGCAAACGCTGGTGACACAAGAAACATTACAACTACTAACACTATGACATTTTTTATATTCCTAATCAATTTAGTTTTACCTCTATATATAATTTAATGGATTATCAGGCTTACCATTTACCCTGACTTCAAAGTGGCAGTGAGGACCTGTACTGTAACCTGTTGTACCTTCACGTCCCACAACTTGACCTTTTGATACATACGCACCATTTGAAACAGAAACTGAATCTAAGTGGGCATATAATGTTGAAATTTGTTTTCCATTAACTCTACCGTGGTCGATGATTACAACCTTACCGTAACCGCCATACCAGCCAGTATAGATAACTTTACCTGAGTTAGAAGCTCTTACAGAACCTCTGTAAGGGCCTGCAATATCAACACCTGAGTGGAAAGAACGGCTATTGAAAATTGGGTGTGTTCTATATCCAAATGGTGATGTAATTCTACCTGCAATTGGCTTAATAAATCCTGATGCAACCTTGATATCACCTGAACCATGAGAACTTCTGTTAATCATAGTTCCAATGCTTGCAGATTGTTTAGCCAATTCTTTTTCAGCTTTTTCATAAGCTACACGGTCAGTACGTAGTTTATGAATCATATTTTCATTTTGAGCAATTTCTCTTTGAATAGATTGTTGTTGATAGTTGATTGTCTTGATAGAATGAGCAAGTTCGCGTTTCTTTTCTTCAATTGAGTATTTTAAAAGAGCGATTTCTTTCGCTTTTGCTCTTGCGGCTGCCATTCGTTTATAATCATTTTTAATAATTTTAGATTCAAAGTACATTCTATCTAGGAATGTATTAAAATCAGTTGCTGATAGTAATAACACAAAAAATCCGCGACGTTGTGATTTATAAACTTGACGGATTCTTGATTTCATTCTAAAGTCTATTGCTGTAAATTCGTTGGTTGCTATTCTTAATTGTTCTTCCATAGCTGCTAATTCATTGGTTGTTGAGTTCAATCTATTTTTTGAATTAGCCAAGCTTGTAGCAGTACTTTCTAACTTTTGTTGATTTTTATAAAGTTTGTTGTGTTCTACTCTTTCCAGCCATTTTAAGTGATTAATCTTTTGGCGAGCTTGTTCTTTTGTTTTAACTTTTGCAGCCATAGCGCAAGGACAGCCAAAAACTACTGTTACCATCAATAACAGCACCATTACTATTCCTTTTTTGCAAATATTTATATTCAAAAGTTATTTCCTTATCGTAACATTAGCGGAAGCATTAACAAACCTACTGTCCAAGCAATAAATGTGAATGCAATAATCCCAATGATAATCTTTTGGTGTCTTCTAAAAAATTCCATAGTCTTCCCCTTGTTATTAATATACATTGTATTATCAAAATATAAAATTTGCAATTATTTAAGGCACAATTTGCAAAAAAAGTTAAAATCGTTTAATATATATCCATAATGAAATATAAGTTTGAAAATATATTTTTAGATGAAAAAGAGTTGATGTCACTTAATAGTGATATGATTGACCCAATATTAATTGACAACAACAGTTCACAATTAAAAGAAATTTATGAGTTTTAAAATGAACATCCAATCCTATATTTAAATGGATTTTTGGGTACTGGCAAAGTTCAGCTAGTGAATTATTCTCTAAATTTTCTTTCTCAAGATACCATTGTTTTAAAACACAATTGCTTTGAAACAACGATTCTTGACGATATTTTCTTAACATTCTTTGAAGAATTTAAAAAACTAGAAGCACAAAAAGTTATCATCAGACCTAACATCAAGTCTGAAAACTTTAATCAAAAAATTCACTCTTATTTTTCAACAATTGAAAAACCTATACTGATAGTTTTGGATTCTTTTGAATCACTTACAGAAGAGAATAGAAAAGAAATCACCGATTTTCTTCTTCACTTAACAACATTCCATAAAGTTAAGACCATTCTTGTAGGTAGAACTTTTAAGGCAAGTCAATTCCCTGAAAAGTTAACTATTGACAGAGTTTCAACAACACCATTAGATAAAACATTATTTGAAAAATACCTTAAAAACAACAAAATAAAATATAATCAAAAAATACTTGATGATTTATACAAGTATACAAGAGGTTACCATTTCTTTATTAACTTAACCGTTGAAATATTAAAGGAAAAACAACTTCCACCTGAAACTTTTTTAGAAAATTTCAAAAAAAGTTTTATGAATTACTATGAATACTTGGAAAAAGAGTCTATAGACCTAGTTCCAGCTATTGCAGTTAGATTTTTCTGGTTGTTATGCTTATTCAGACATGGCGTTAGCATAACTCTATTGAAGCAATTGAAGCTTTACGATGATGACGTAATTTCAATACTATTGAAAAATAAAATTCTTACAAAGGACAATAACCAAATATACGTTCAAGATTACTTTAAAGAACAAATAGATGTAACTATACCTCAAAATGTAGCATTAAAGTTACATCAAAACATTATTGATATTTATGAGGCACAATTACCGTTGAAACCACTAGAAAGAACTATCCTTCTTTCTAGACAAACAATGAGAAAAGAAATTGAATATCACTCTTTATTCTTGCCTAAAAAACAAATTGCGCCAAACGAGCACGGTTCTGGATTGACTTATGTAACTTATTCAAAAGAGGCTAAAAAACCAGTTACACCACAATCACAACCTCAAAATCAAGTGAACAATCCTCAACCGCAGACACCTCAACCAGTTCAACCGCAACAAAATAATAATCAACAGGGTCAATGGGTTTCTACAAAAGATTACTCTCAACAAGTGGCACAACCTCAGCAACAAGCGCCTCAGCAAGCTCAAACTACAAATGTCGACTTGAGTAAACTAGGTTTTGATGTTAAAGATTTACCATTTAAATTAACTCCGCAAGAAATGGAAATGCTTGCGGCTAGTGTTGCTAGCATTCAAGAAGCTCACGAAAAGAATGCATTAAACCTTAATCAACAACAAACAACTCCACAACAAGCTCAACCATCAGCACAACAAGTTTCGCAACAAAGCGAACCTGATGAAGAAATTAAAATTACGCTTGAAGATATCGTAAACTTTGCAAAACAACAAGAAACTGAATATCAATATGCAAAGATGATTGAGTTGTATCAAAAAGCTTTAACTTATACAGAAGACAATGATTATTACAATTATTTACCACTAATTTACACAAAATTAGGCTTGGCTTATCAAAAAATGTCGGATTGGGAAAATTCTTTAAAATACTATGAATTAGCACGAGAATTTTATGAACAAACAACAGAAAAAGTTAAAGAAAACTACATAAAACTAAGCATTGCAAACTTGTATTATGAAACCTACAAACCAGACAAGGCTAAGAACTTGTTAATGGATATCATTAATTCAAATGGCATGCCTGAAATTTTAATCACCAAAACTTATATAGCATTTGCCAATATTGAAGACAGCTTATCCAATATTAATAGTGCTTACGAATATTATAAAAAAGCGATTGCGCTTTCTAACACATCAATGGACACTGAAACCTTGTCTGAATTGTATTTCAAATTTGCATTGATTGCGGATGACAAAGGTGATACACAATCTGCATTAGAATATTACAACAAGTGCATAAACTTGAGTAGTGACGAAAAGTTAAACAAATATTTGTCGGCAGCATATTCAAATCTTGCCACACTTCATTTTGAAAGAAATGAAGCTCAAACAGCGGCTAAATATTTCACAAAAGCATACGAACTAGATGAAAACAACGGCAACTATGATGGAATGTATTTCTCTGCAACAAAATTAGCACAACTGGCTCAAAAGAATTTTCCAGAAAAGGCTATTGAATACCTAGTTAGAGCAAAAGAATGCGCTAGAAAATTAAACGACACCTTCTACATTGCTTCTGCGGTGCTTGCAACTGGTGACTTTTACTATTCTAGAAAAGAAAACGAAATGGCACTTAGAGAGTATTTAAATGCTTATAAAATTGCGAAAGATGAATTTAGCAAAGATAATTTAAGCAAGATTCAAATGAGAATTGATGATATTAAGTTTAGAATAGGTTTTGAAGCCTTTAACAAGATAGAGACAGAATTTAAAAATGGACAACACTAAGACATTTCAAAAGTTTCAAGAAATATTTTTAGAAAAGAATAAGTTTTTAAACTTAATCTCTAAAAAGGATGCAAAATATTTGCGGGAAAAGCATATCCAAGATTCTCTTGCGATAAAACTTTTCTTTGAAAGACACAAAAAGAACTACAAAAACTTACTTGATATCGGAACAGGTGGCGGTTTCCCTGCTCTACCAATTGCAATTGAATATCCAAATCTTCAAGTTGTTGGAATTGATAGTATCCGCAAAAAGATTGTTGCTATTGATGAATTTGCAAAGACACTTGATTTGAAAAACTTTACAGCCGTATGTGATAGAGTTGAGAATTTAAAAGAACAAAAGTTTGATATCATTACAAGTAGAGCAGTTGCAAAATTGGAACAAATTATAAGATATGCACTTCCATTATTAGATAAAAATGGATATTTGGTAGTTTACAAATCAATACTTGTTCAAGACGAAATAAAAGATGCTGAAAAAATCTTAAAAAAATTCAAAGCAAAAGTGGTAGATATTATTGAATACCAACTGAAAACTGATGAAGATGTCTTTGAAAGAAACTTGGTGGTAATAAAACATGTCTAGTATCCGACCATTTTTGCCAATAATTATGCTAACAATCTCTAATGTTTTTATGACATTTGCTTGGTACGGTCACTTAAAGTACAAAAGCACGGCTTTATGGGTAGTAATCATAGTTAGCTGGGGAATTGCTTTTTTAGAATACTGTTTTCAAGTGCCAGCAAACAGAATTGGGCATGAATATTACTCTGCCGCGCAATTAAAAACCATACAAGAAATTATCACATTAATTGTATTTTCAATTTTTTCTGTGCTATATTTAAAAGAGCAATTCAAATGGAATTACCTTGTAGGATTTGTATTCATAATCCTTGCGGCATTTTTCATTTTCAAAAAGTGGTAATACCGCTAGAAAGAACCTAAAAGTTGGATAACAAAAAGATTAAAATTTATATAATTGAAGATTATATTTTAACAAGAATTTCTTATGTTAAACATTTTGAAGCTGACGAAGATTTAGAAGTTTTAGGCAACTTCGGAACAGCAGAAGAATGCCTTTCTGCTATGGAGAAAGAACCCGCTGATATCGTAATGATAGATTTAGGTCTTCCGACAATGAACGGCATTCAAGCAACAAAATATTTGAAAGAAAAATATCCAAGTACAAAGTCAATCATATTGACTTCTCACGAAGATGAAAACGAAATTATGGCAAGCATTGCTTGTGGAGCAAGAGGATACATTTTAAAAGAAATGCCATTGGAAAAAATTACAGAAATTATAAAAGCTGTAAATATTGGTGCATATTTCTTTGACGAAAAGATTGAGCATATTCCTCTTGGTGTAATTCCAGAACCAAAATCAACCAATTTTGATAATTTATATGATACACCAGAGCTTAAAAATAGACTTACAGAGCGTGAATTAGAAGTTTTGCGCCTACTTGTACAAGGCAAAACTAATCCTGAAATTGCCAAAGAATTGTTTGTTTCAGCTAATACCGTAAAAGCACACGTAGGTTCAATTATCACAAAATTAGAAGTTACAGATCGTGTTCAAGCTGTTGTAAAAGCACTTCAATTAAGACTTGTAAAATAATTTTCAAAAATGCAACACTTTTTCAAAAAAAATTACCCGACCGTGTAATAGCGTAACTAATATTTTTTATGGTAATTTATCGTAAATAAAAGGTAAATAACAATATGGTACACAAATTCGGAAAAAGTTTAATAATTTTATCTGTTGTGCTGTTAGCAACAGCCGTTGTTGTTTACAGTAATTTTAATATTAAAATGAATCTTTTTGATTCAATTACTTCTATTGTCGTTTTTTGGCTTTTGTATGTTTTATATGTAAGAAATAATGAATTAAGACAAGTAAAAGGAGAATATAAAAAGCAAAAAGATCAATTGCATGATGTTCTTGAATATTCAACAAACTGGATTGCATACAAAGATATAGATGGCAAAATTACAGGTTGTAACGATGTAGTTTGCGCATTTTTTGAACTTCCAAGAAACGAAATTATTGGAAGAAACATGTTTGAATATTTTACACCTGAAGAGGCAGAAAAAATTGATAATTATGAAAAACTAGTTATAAAAACTAAAAAAACAGTTGACTACAACATCGAAATTAAAAGAAATGGTGACATTGAATATTTCCATGTAATAAAATCACCATTGCTAGATGAGAAGGATAATGTTTGTGGTACTTCTACCATTTGCGTAAATACAACGGAAGCAACATTTTCAACAAAAGTTAAGGAATTGTACACTGAATCGTTAGCACATGACTTTAAAAACCCGATTTTAGCTCAATACAAAGCTCTTGAAGCTCTAAAATCAGGTATTTTAGGCGAATTAAATTCTGAACAAATGGAAATAGTACAACAAATTAGTAGCTCTTGCAAATTTGTAGAACAAATGTTGAATGCTCAATTATCAAATTTCAAATATAGCATGATTTCACACACTATTACGCCCGTTGATATTGATATATCTGACTTTATCGAAAACTACGTCAAAGATATAAAACCAATGATTGATGGCAAATGTTTAACATTAGAATATCTTGTTGAACCTAAAATCACGATTATTAACGACAAAGCGCTTATAACAAGAGCCATTATGAACGTTATTTTCAATGCAATCGCACATTCTGCTGAAAATACAACCTTCTACATTAGCGCAAAACAAAAACATAACACCGTGGAGTTTTATATTGAAAATTACTGCATAAAAGGTCAATTTAACCAAGAAACCTTGAACCAATTGTTTGAAAGATTTGCACTTGCAAGAGAACGTTTCCGTCAAGTTGGGGCTGGAATTGGCTTGTATATCGTTAAAGAAATTGTTAAAGTGTTAGACGGTAATTTATATTTAAAAGTTCAAGAATCTGATTTAGAACATTACGACAAGTTCCAAATAAAATTCTCAATTCCTAAAAACATCTCGTACTTAAAAGACAAATTCTTCAACTTTAAATAAATCCTGTTTTAATCGAGTTTTTACCGAATTTTGCTTCAATTCTATCTATTGAAGCTGATAGTTTTTCAAGTTTTTCATTTTTGACTTCATCAAACAAGCCCATTTGAATATTCTCAGTACAGTTCAAATTTGCAAGCCATACACCTGTTGAGCGGTACAACAAGTTTTTGTCATAAATTTTATCAAACAACTCAAATGCTATTTTAGAAATTTCAAGTTCTGAATTTGTTGAACCAGTAATGCTTTTTTTATCTGAATAGACAACAAAGTCGCTAGACTTCAGCATAACTCCAATTTGAGAGGTTTTTCCATTATGTTTACGCATTTTTCTGCAAGCATCTTTTATATGACGGTTAAGCTCGTTTTTTAAAAAATCAATATTATTTGTACTTGGCGCGAAGGTACTTGTTTCTTGTAAAGATTTTGGCGCATCTGGAATATTTTTAATCTTGCTGATAGATTCGCCTAAAAGCTCGTGTTTTAATTCAACCGTTGTTATTGAAAACTTTTTCTTTAACCATTCATCTTGACAATTTACAAACTCTTGGCAAGTAATAATTCCCTCTTTGTTTAGCGCAACTTTCATTCTGCGCCCTATTCCGCAAATTTCATCGATGTTTGTTTTTGGCAAAATCTTTTTTAATTTTGATTTTCCTATCAAATAAACACCACCTGTGTTTTTTGCATAATCGCTTGCAAATTTAGCCAAAGTTTTTGTTGTACTAACTCCTATTGATACAGGAATATCAACCTCATCTAAAATTTTTTGTCTTAAAAATTGTGCTAAATCATAATAATTTTTGCGGTAAAGCTTGCATAGCCCCGTAAAATCAACAAAACCCTCGTCAATAGAACATATTTCAACATTTGGACTGAAATCTTTTAAAACCGCCATTACACGTTTTGAGTATTCCCTATAAATATCGTGGTGACAATCAACATAAGTTACCCCTTTAAAATCTCTTTTTGCAAGATAACAAGGGTGTCCCATTTGAACCCCCATTTTTTTCGCTTCTTTTGAACGTGATAAAATGCAACCGCCAACACTACCAATTACGCATACTGGTTTGCCTTTCAATGCAGGATTTTCAGCTTGTTCGCAAGAAACAAAAAATGAATCACAATCTATTAATGCAAAAACTTTAGACATAATAAAATTATACAACATTTTTCAAAATTACACTACACAACATTTATTAAACTTTTATACAACACAACATTTTCATGGTAAAATTTACCTACAAGAATTTAAAAGTTATAAGATTATGTTTAAAACAATAAAAGAAGTTGCCAGTGCAATTATTTATAGAAAAAATTGGGCAAACAAACTATCGAAAAAAGATATTCACACATTAAACAAAATACCAGAACAAATCATGGTATCAATATGCGTGCCCACATACAACACACCGTTAAAAACTTTAGAAAAATGTATTTATTCTATTTTAGCTCAAGACTATAATGAATATGAAATCATTATAAGTGATGACTCTTCAAATGACAGTGTTAAAAATTTCATTTCAAAAATTAAAGACTCAAGGATTAGATATTATCGTAACGAAAGACCTTTTGGTTCTCCTAAAAATTGGAATGAAGCGATAAAAAAAGCACAAGGAAAATATATTAAAATTATGCACCATGACGATATGTTTTTTGCAAAAAATGCATTATCAAAAATGGTTGCAATGATGAATAAAAATAAAAATTGCAATATTGGATTTACACGTTCAGTAGATATATATTTTTCACCTTATAGATACACACATAGGCGAACCAAAAAATATATAAATAAAATAAAAAAAGACTGTCTTTGCTTATTTTTACGCACATATTTTTCAACACCAAGTTGTTGTATTTTCAAAAATAAGCAAAATACACGATTTGACGAAAACACAAAATGGTTTGTAGATATAGATTTATACATAACTGAAATTCTTAAAAATAATTCCCAATTCGCATATTGTAACGAGGAACTTGTTGCGATTATTGGTGATAAAAATAATGTTAGTTCTTGTTATGAATCAGATTTTGAATTACAAACTAGAGAAGCTCTTTATTGCTATAAAAAATTTAAAAAATTTATAAAACAATCCAAATATAAAAAAGAAATAGAAAAATCAATAAAAAACTTATATTCAAAAATAAAAAACAAATCAAACATTGATAAGGATAATATATTCTTTTCATAAAATATATCATCAAAAATAGAGAAGGAAATTCAATGGAAAATAATTGGCGCAATAAAAAAATCAGATATTATACTAGAAAATATCCAATTAATTTTATTAACAAAACTTTTATAAAACTTTTCTCAGGATTTATATTCGATAAATCTACAAGAGAATCTATTAGAGCATCTTTGCTTGCATCAGGTTTTGTAGAAACATTCAAAAGAATCAAAGAAATTAAAAAGTTATCGAAGAAAGACACTCATTTTAAGTACTACCTATCTGTAATTTTAACAATTAAAGATGAAGCTCAATATTTAAAAGAATGGATTGAATTTTATTTATTACAAGGTGTTGACCATTTCTATATCTATGACAACGAAAGTTCTGATAATATCAAATATATATTAACACCCTACATAGACAAAGGATTAGTTACATACGAAATCTTTGAGGGTGTCGATATGCAATACAATATATATAATAAAGCTCTTGAAGATAACAAATTTGAATCAAAATGGCTTGTACCACTTGATACTGATGAATTTGCGTATGCACCAAATTACAATACTCTAAAAGATTACTTAAAAGATAACGAGCAATATAACCAAATTTATATGGATTGGTACATATATGGTAATTCAGGACACGAAACCAAACCCGAAGGTTTAGTTATTGAAAATTATGTAATGAGAGAAAAAGTCCCTAGCGGACCAACAAAGGCTTTTGTTCAAGGTACAAAAACAATAATAATGCTAGTTCATAAACATTCCGTTATAGGAAGAACAAAATTCACAACACCAGATGAAATTCGTTGCAACCATTATTATGGAAAAAGTGTTGAAGAATTTAAAGCAAAAAAAGTTAAAAGAGGCGCTATTGATGGCGCAATACTTGATATGTCACTTTACAACAGACATAATAAAAACGAAATTGAAGATTCTATGCCAAAAGAAATTATAGAACAAGTAAAAAAACGCTTAAACAACTAGGAAATATAAAATGACAAAAACACTAGAAAAAATAAAAACAATAATAGACAGTTGTGAAATCATTTCTTTTGATATTTTTGACACATTGTTGTTTAGACCGTTAGCAAGACCAATTGATGTATTTTTATGCTTGAGTGACAGGACCTACTATAAAAGCCGATTAAAAGCTGAAACTTTAGCCATTGATAGATACAATAAAGAAGATGTTTCACTTGATGAAATATACTCTGTTATGCCAAATAAATATGAACACTTTAAACAAGCAGAAATAAATTTTGAAACAAAAATATTAAAACCTAATCCAGAAATGCTTGAAGTTTTAAACTATGCAAAAAAATGTAAAAAAAAAGTTATTATTCCTTCTGATATGTATTTGCCAAAAGACGTCATTGAAAATATATTAAAAATAAACA
>CALBKW010000087.1 GCA_937895785.1 uncultured Candidatus Melainabacteria bacterium
CAACTACCCACCTGCTAAATTCATTTGGCAAGAAGGCGATAGAGTTGGTATGGCAACAAACTCAATGGTTTCAGAAGGCTGTATCATTTCTGGTGGTGGCTTATCAAGATGTGTTCTAGCTCCAAAAGTAAGAATTAACTCTTATTCTTCAGTAACAGAAAGTATCTTGATGGAAAACGTTAACATCGGTAGACACTGCGAAATTCGCCGTGCAATCATCGATAAAAATGTTCAAGTTCCACCATATACAAAAATCGGTTTTGATAGAGAAATTGATGAACAAAAAGGTTTCTATGTATCACCAAATGGCGTTACAGTAGTACCAAAAGGCGCAATTCTTTAATCAAAGTTAATACAACTTTAAAAAAATACTTCTTTGTGATAACATCTTCGCAAAGGAGTATTTTTTATGGATAAGAAATCTTTAGTTATAATAAATTCAATCATTTTAGGAATAATAGTATTAGTACTTTTAGGCTTTTTAATTTCTGAGTGCGTGTACACTCATAGGATTAATAACCACTATATCAACGAAACAAATATTTCTGTACAGTTTGATGACAAGAGCAAAAAATTTGACACATCTTTGCCAACAGTTCTTTTAATTCATACTCAAAGATGTGGTTTATGTATAAGATTTTTGCCAATATTCAACAAAGCATCTATAAAATATAAAGGTAAATATAACTTTGTTGCACTTGAAGGTCATGACCCTCGTAATTACACTCTTGTTCAAGATAATGTTACAGAACTACCAATGGTATACATTTACGATACTTCAATTGGTAACAAAATACATATTCCATCAACAATGCTTGGAGATGAAGAACATTTCTATTTTGAACTAGATAGATATTTACACTTCCGTTCTTTATTGAACCTTGACCAAGCTGTAAAAGACCACCAAGAGGCTCTTGCAAAAATTCAAAAGAAATAAAACTTTAATAATTTGGTAAAAGAAAGCAAAAAAAAGGTGAAACTTTTGTTCCACCGCGTCTGTTAATTAATAAAACTACTACACTTTTCCTTTTACCTTCTATCCTATTGGAATTAAATTAAAATCTTTTTGTCTATTAATACCTCTTTGTGTTTTGTTTACATGTATATAAAGTATTTTGGGTAAAAAAAATTGCCTTTTCAGTATTGATAATAGATTCAGCAAGATTGAACTATTTGAAATATAGGATTCGGAAACATAATGTCACCTTGAATTTATTTCAGGGTCGCATTATTTCTTTGAAAGAACATTCAACTAAAATTAAGAGGCGCGACAGCTAGCTGTCGCGCCTCTTAATGGGTAAATATTTTTTAAGTCTTACTATCTTACAACTTTTGAAACAAAGTTTGTAATTTCAAACAAAGAGTCTTTAACAAAATCTTTTGCCAAATCACCCAATGGACGATTTTCAATAAAATCGAATGCGAAGTAGATTGGATCTTTTGCGTTGTTAAATCTCATTCTTCTATCTTTTTTATTTAGGTAGAAAAGATTATCTTTATTAGCTTTAATCAATTCACCGAAATGTGTATTTGGATTTTGCATGTTAAGTATCACTCTCCGTTAAGATTACATTGACCTCTACATTTATAATAAAGTTTTTTTAGAGGGGCGAATTTCAAACATGTTCTTTTTTGTTACATTTGTTTACATACCTATAAGTTAATGAAATCGCAGGTTCTCATGCTTAGCCCAAAATTTCTTTTCTAGCGGCTAATAATTCATCACGACTTGAATATTCGTGAGTAAAGTTTGCACGGTTTTGAGTTGGTTGTTTCAAATCAATATCTTTATGAGAATTTAAATAATTAATAAACAAATCTTGCTCACGCCCTACAGCTTTTGCATCACTTTTATATTTTGCAAGAACATTTTTTGTTAAATCATGGCTAAATAGGTAACTTGATAAAACAACTTTAACTTTTTTATCTTGGTTTGGATTATTTACATCAATATTTTTGTCACCTATTGTCATATCTATTAAAGCATTTTTATTGCCAGTTTTTGCAAATTCGATATCATTATGAGCTGAGTATGTCATGCCTGCAGTTCTCAAAACTTGAGGGTCTTTGTTTGTAGTAAGCATTGAACCAGACATTGAGTTTACAACTTCAACTAAATCCTTTTCAGACATTTCAACTTCTTGCATTTCTGTGTTGAAGGGTAACATTGAATATTTTACGTCATAATTTGTAATGCCATCTTTTACACCACCTCTGACAGTTGCAGCATTATATAGAACTACATCTGCGCCAGTTTGTTCTTTAACTGCATCTGCAAATAAGTTTGCTAAAGGGTTTTCTCTGTAACGTTCAATAAAGGTATTTGCTGGTTCATAAGGTGTCGCATTTTTAGCTAAAACAACCTTTTTACCAAGTTCTTTATTCATCAAGCTTTGTGCAACTTTTGAATCTTTAAACATATTCAAATCGTACAAACTATTTTTAATTTTATCTGTTTTTAACACACCTTTGTCATCAAAAACAACATCTAAATAACCAGCATACTCGTTCATACCGCCAGCTTGAGTAATAATTACTGGTTCATTACGTTTTGACCTCAATAGATTAAGTTTGTGAGTACCGCCTTTATTTTCTGTATTTACACCTTCAATTGTTGTGTGTGTATGGCCACCTACAATGATGTCTACACCTTCTGTTTCACGAGCGACTTTTAAATCACCATCTTCGCCATAACCTAGGTGTGAGCATAAAATAATTTTGTTAATCCCTTGTTTTTCTAGTTTTTTTGTTTCATCGTTAATTTCTTTGATTGTATCATCAATATTAAGAGGTTTAACTGTATTTTCGGTTTTACCAATATAAGAATTAATAGGAGCTGTACCAATTACAGCAAACTTGTGTCCGCCTTTCATAAATACGGCAGATCTAACTAATTTTTTATCTTTTATTCTTTCTTTTAGTGGATTTTCATCATCTATTTTTAAGTTACAGTTTACAGTTTGAAAATCTGCATTTGCTAAAGAATCAGCAAGAGGTTTTGACCCACCAGCAAACTCGTGATTTCCAAGAGCCAAAGCATCTAAATGCATCAAATTAAACAACTTAACCATCAATGAGTTACGTTGTTTATCCGCACCAAATAAACAATCTCCAGCAGCTAAAGTCATATTTGGAGTTGTTTTGTTTTCCAATTTGAATGTATCATGCGCAGTCTTGAATTTAGCCAATCGGTTTACATCACCGTGCATATCGTTTGTATAAAATAAACCTAATTCAACTTCCTTACGTTTGTTTGTTCCTTGAGGCTTAAATACGT
Source organism: uncultured Candidatus Melainabacteria bacterium (assembly GCA_937895785.1). Taxonomy (GTDB): domain Bacteria; phylum Cyanobacteriota; class Vampirovibrionia; order Gastranaerophilales; family Gastranaerophilaceae; genus UBA6984. The sequence continues at coordinate 3,278 of CALBKW010000087.1, forward strand.
TCAAATTTGTATTTGGATTAATTGATGTCATTACAATAATGCCTTATACACACACTTTCATACTATATATAAAACATGAGAAAGCAAATTGTTGCCCTTTTTTAAACATTTGTAAAAGATAAAGAAAGGAGCTTCTAAAACAAGTTTTGAATGACACCATAATCAATCACTATCCTAATCGCATTGGTGTTTTGTTGACCAATTCAAATCATTGCAATGTAAGTAATCCATATTACCGATAGACAATACCCAACTTAGAGCTCCATAATCAGGTTCCAAGGCTGGATCCCCATTTTCATCTGAAGTATAAGTAAACTCATCTTCATTATTAATATGTGCATTAAAAATATCAATACCTTTTTTACAAGGACCTTTTACACCATCTACGTCAAAATACATATAAATGCCACTACCAATTTCATTACCGACATTCACGACTACAACAACAGCCCCAGAAGGCAAGGTAAATGCTGCTGCATCAGAAGAAAATGATGAAGCAAAAGGTTTGTCCTCTATAGAGGTACCATCATATTCAACATAATTTTTTGATAGATTATAGCATTGAGTAACATCATTTCCGCAATTCTTAGTCATTTTTATATATTTTGACAACTCTGCAACAATAGCTTTCGTTGCATCAGCTTTGGTAGTTACTCCCGCATCCGAAATAATTTCATCAATAGATTTATTTGTTAGCATACGAGAAACACCTGTTTCCAATTGATTATATGTTGTTTTTGCTAACATTACATATTTGTCTTCATCTACGTTTTGCGATAAGTTTGGCAATGCAAGTGCTGCTGTTATACCAATAATAGCCACAACCAACAAAACTTCTGCTAGCGTAAATGCTTTAAATTTATTAAAAATTAAGTTTGATTTCATATCGTACCTCTTTTATTTATCGGTATTTTAGCATTTATTTATTTTTCCGTCAATTACAAAATAAAAAGGCGGCGACGCAGTCGCGTCGCCGCCTTTTTATAAACTTATTATACTTGCTTTTGCATTGTTTTAACTTTATCATCCATAGAGTATTGTGGGCAATATGTTGCTAAATCATTGTATTTGATTGTAATTCTGTTGTCTTTTGGCATTGAGAAATCAACTGTACCTTTTTTAGTTAAGTAATCAGTGAAGATTTCTTGTTGGTCGCCAACTTTTTCAGCAGAAGCTTTGTATTTGTCTAAAATTGGTTTTGAGTAATCTGCACAGAATAAGTATGAGTCAAATGCAACTTTAACTTTTTTGTCTGAACTTGGATTTTTAGTATCGATTGTAGCAGTAACATTACCTTTTTCATCTGTTAATTCTAATTTTGTTAAAGGAGCTTTGCCACCTGCTTGGTCAATAGTATATTTCATACCAGCAGTTCTTAATAATGGAGGGTCAACTTCGCCGAAAACTTTTGCAGATGTAGCGTTTAATAAGTCTACAACTTCCTTTTCAGTCATTTCTGCAGCTACGTAAGAACTGTTGTATGGTAACATTTCATATTTTAAATTGTAGTTAGAAATTTCGTTATTAGCGCCACCTTTAACTGTGTTTGTTGCGAATAATACAGCTTGAACACCTTGAGATTTACCTTTTTCTAAAACAGCATCAGCTAACATATTATGAACAGGATTTTCTCTGTATCTTTCTTCAAATTCACATTCTGGGTCATAACCATTTGTAACGTTTGCTAAATGTTGTTTTGAACCTAAAGTTTCAACCATTAAGTTGTTCACTTTTTTATCTTCAGCAAAATCTGCAACATTTGCTAAGTTATTTCTGATTGAATCAGTTTTAATAACACCGTTTTTATCAAATACTACGTCTAAGAAACCTACGTTTTGGTTTAATTTACCTGCTTGAGTGATGATAACAGGTTCGCCTCTTTTTGATTTAACTAAGTTTAATTTATGAGTGCCACCTTTATCCTCTGATTGAGCGCCTTCAATTGTCGCATGAGAGTGACCGCCGATGATAATATCGATACCTTCTGTTTCTCTTGCAACTTTAAGGTCTGCATGTTCGCCATAACCTAAGTGAGAGCATAAAATAATTTTGTTAATACCTTGTTTTTCTAAGTTTCTAGCTTCTTCATTAATAGCTTTGATTGTTTTATCAATATCTTTAACTCTAACGCCTACTTTAGCATCTTCTGTAATACCAACTTCTGCATCAAATGGAGAAGCGCCAATTACAGCAAATTTTTGTCCACCTTTCATAAATACTGCCGATTTAACTAACTTTTTATCTTTAAGTCTTTCTTGCAATGGACAATCTTCACCAACTTCTAAGTTTGCTGCAACTGCTTTTGCATTAATATCTTTTAAGTGCTCAGACAAACCTTTAGAACCAGGAGTAAATTCGTGGTTACCAAGAGCCATAGCATCAAATTTCATCATGTTCATAACTTTTGAAATAAGACCTAATCTCTTTTTGTCTTTACCATAGAAACAATCGCCTGCAGTTAATGTCAAAGTTGAATTATCTTTGTTAGATTTTTCAAACGAGTCTTTTGCCGATTTCAATTTTGATAGACGGTTAATATCACCGTGCATATCATTTGTGTAAAATACGCTTAATTGAGTTTCGCCAGCTTTTGTATTTGCTACTTGAGGCTTAAAAAAGTTGTTGATACTTGTCATTTAAGTATAAAAATTCCTATATTGTGAGTTGATATATTAATAAAGTCATGATTTTGCATGAAATTGCCCTTTTATGTAAACCATGTTAACAAATCTTAAGCCCCATTTTATTTGTTTGTGATATAATATATCTAAAGGAAGATATAAGGAGAAAATTAATGTTAACAGTAAACAAAAAAGAACGTAAATCAATCCGTGCAGCCTATGGTAAAGCTTTAGCAGAAGTAGGTAGAGAAAATAAAAATGTAGTTGTACTTGACTCAGACTTAGCTGGTTCAACTCAAACAGCAATTTTCGCAAAAGAATTTCCAGACAGATGGTTCGATTGCGGTATTGCAGAAGCAGATATGACAACAACAGCAGTTGGTTTAGCAACAGTTGGTAAAATCCCATTCATTTCTAGCTTTGCAGTATTTGCTACAGGCAGAAACTATGACCAAGTTAGAAATGGTATTTGTTACGCTGGTTTCAACGTTAAAGTTGTAGGTACTCACGGCGGTATTACTGTTGGCGAAGATGGCGCTACTCACCAATCATTAGAAGATGTTTCTTTAATGCGTGGTATTCCTGGAATGCAAGTTTTAGTTCCTTCTGATTGCGCAGAAATGAATGCTGCTGTAAAATATGCAGCTAACCACTTTGGTCCAGTTTACATCCGTGTTCCTCGTTCAAATGTACCTGATGTATTTGAAGAAGGTCACAAATTCGATATGACAAAAGCTGTTGTATTAAAAGAAGGTAAAGATGTAACAATTGTTACTAACGGTGAAACTACAGCGGAAGTAATCGAAGCTTCTGAAATTCTTGCAAAACAAGGTATTGATGTAGAAATCGTTCACATGCCAATGGTAAAACCAATGGACAAAACAACAGTTATTGAATCAGCTAAGAAAACAGGTTTTGTAATCACAGTTGAAAACCACTCTGTAATTGGTGGCGTTGGTTCTGCTGTATGTGAAGTTCTTTCTGAATCTCATCCAGTACCTGTTCACAGATTAGGTGTTCAAGATACATTCGGTCAATCTGGTGATTTCGACAACTTGATGAAACACTACCGCTTGAACTCTACTGAATTAGCAGAAGATATTACAAAATTAATGGAATTAAAATAAAATGATACAGTTACGCTCGGTAACAAAAAAATATAAAAATAAATACGCCCTAAAAAGCGTAGATCTAGACATTTTATCAGGTGAATTTGTATTCATCGTTGGTAAGTCTGGTGCTGGTAAATCAACATTGATAAAAATGCTTTACAAAGAAGAAACTCCTTCTTCTGGTACAGTAATTATCGGTGGTATCAACATAGCAAACTTACCTCCAGAAAAAGTGCCTAACTTAAGACGTTGCATGGGTATCGTATTCCAAGATTATAAATTACTTCAAAATCAAACTGTATACGATAACGTTGCTTACGTAATCAGAACTTTGGGTATAAGCTCAAAAGAAGTTCATGCCAGAGTTACAGGCGCTCTAAAGGTTGTAGGACTTATTGATAAAATGAAAGCTAGACCTAACGAACTTTCAGGTGGTGAACAACAACGTGTAAGTATCGCAAGAGCTATCGTAAACGGTCCACCTCTTTTGATTGCCGACGAACCTACAGGTAACTTAGACCCTAAAAACTCTTTGGAAGTTATGCAAATTTTGGATCAAATTAACCAAAGAGGTATTACGGTTATCGTATCTACTCACGACCGCAATATGGTTGACTACTTTAGAAAACGTGTAATTACGCTTGATAATGGTGAAATTATTCGTGATGTTCAGGACGGTACTTATGAATAATTCAAAAGCTCAAAAGTTAAAAAAGAAAGTTAAAAATCATATTCCAAAAGACTGGTTAACTGAAATCAGAATCGTTTATCGTATGTCTGTAGAAATTTTTAACGACATCAAAAGAACAGGGTTAATAAATTTAGCTATTATTACAACTATGGCTGCAATTTTAACTTTGTTTGGAGCTTTGCTTAGAACAACTCTTTCTGTATCATCATTCGCACATGAGTTGGGTAATGTACTTGAGATTTCGGTATATTTAAAATCTAATGCTGATGCAAACATTGTTGCAGAAAGAATCAAAGAGTTTGAACACGTTGAAAAAGTAAAAATTATTCCAAAAGAAAAATCGTGGTCTGATTTAAAACGAGAACTTGATATTTCTGATATTGACAATCCACTACCAGATACATTGCACGTAAAGGTTGATAAACCAGAAAACACAAACGAAGTATTCGGAAAGATTAAATCACTATCGGTTGTTGAAGATATGAGCTATGCTCAAGACTTGGCTAAGAAAATTCAAGTATTGAACAAGGTCGTAAATACAACAACTGTAATCGTTGTAATCATTGTAGCGATACTGACTATAACAATCATTAATAATACAATTCAGCTTGTAATTCAGTCGAGAAAAGATGAAATTGAAATTATGCGCCTTATGGGTGTAAGCAACTGGTACATTAGAATACCGTTAATTATGCAAGGTGCATTGTATGGTTTCGTAGGCGCACTTATCGCATTAGTTCCTATTGATATCGTACAAAACATGTTGAATAATATTCATAAATTCTTTGTAATTCCATCACCAGTATTCGCTGGAAACATTGTAATTATTGCAACAATTGTAATGGGCATTGCATTCGGTGCTGGTGGAAGTTTCTTATCAATCAAAAAACACTTACAAGTATAAAAATGAACAACGAAACAGCTAAGCTTATAAACAATTTAAAGAATGTTCCTGCTATGCCTAACGTGGTTATACAGGCACTTAATATTGTAAAAGACCCTAATTCTAGCATCAAAGACTTGGGAGATATTATCAGCTATGACCAATCTTTAAGCTTAAAAGTTTTGAATTTGGTAAATTCAGCATATTACGGTTTTGCCCAACAAATTACGTCTATAACAAGAGCACTTGCTTTGTTGGGAATGAATCAAGCTAAAAATATTATTGTAGCTGTAGCAATGAAACCAATGTTTTCATCTGAAGAAAACAAAGAGCTTTGGAAGCATTCAATAACCGCCGCTGTTGGTTGTGAATATATTGCATCTTATTTAAATATCATGGATTCAGAAGAAGCGTTTGTAATTGGCTTTTTACATGATATTGGTAAAATTATTCTTAATATGCAAGATAAAACCGCACTAAACAAGATTAAAGAACTAGTTGCAAACGGTAGCGATGTAATTGAAGCTGAAAGAATGTTCTTCGGCACAGACCACGCAGAAGTAGGCGCAGAACTTGCTAAAAAATGGCAACTTCCTATCTTGCTAACAAATGTTATAAAATATCACCACACTCCAAATTTAGCATCAGTACCTAAAGAATGTTCTTTAGTTTACCTTGTTGACAAATTAATCCAAGACGGCTTTAATGGAGATGTAAACTTAGATTATGTTAAAAACTTAAATCTTAAACTTGACCAACCTTCAATTTTAAGAGATAGTATTTTAAGAAAAGCAGATATATTAATTAGTGAATTATCATCGTAAAAGAGGCAAATATTATGTATTCAGGAACAAATGTAATTTTAGTAACAAATAATGAATCTATGATTGGCTTGTTAAGCTCAGAGTTAGTTCAATTAAGAAACATTGATAGTATTTTAATCAGAAATTATCAAAATACTCTTGAAACAATTGAATCAGAAAAACCACAAGCTATTATTATAAACTGTCAAAATTCAATGGAAGAACCTTTCTGTTTGGATTTAATCAGAAAAATTAAAGAAATTACATCAATTCCAATTATTTTGCTTGTTGAAACTTACAACCCAACATTTATTAAAATTGCAAACAAAAACGGTATCAGCGATGTTTTATCAATTCAATATGGTAACTCAGAAATCTTAATGAGAACTATTTGGAGTTTGCAAAAAAATGAATTACGTCAACAAAAC
>CALBKW010000088.1 GCA_937895785.1 uncultured Candidatus Melainabacteria bacterium
ACAATCTTAATGAAGAAAATTTAATGAATTTACGTAAAAAAACGGTGATTTTTTAATTGACAAATTTAAATCACCGTTCTTTCTTAATATTATTGATTTATAGCGAATACTACTGAATATATGGATTAATCATTAACTTTTCAGGAAGCTTTTTGTTAAAGTATAATGAGTATTTTTTACCTTTTTGTATCAAGTATAACTTCTTATCCAGTTTGTCTTGATATCCACCGTTTACAACATTTTTATTTTTTACGATAAAGTATGTTGGTAATGTGCTTCCAGCAAGTTCGTTAAACTTGTCAAAATCAGTATCTGTAATGAAGTATACATAATCGCCATAATTGATTTTTGTACTTGGTTTTACTGCAAAGTCAAATGTTACAAGTCTTGTATTTTGAGTGTTTGCATAATTTGAATAAAGTACAATTTCGTTTTCTCCACCTGCATAAATTAAGTTGAACAAATATGTTACAGCGAATGTAATAACAAAAAACATTGTAATTACATAACCAGAGAAGATTGAAAGTACTTTTTCTGTTTTTAGTTGAACAAGCAATAATATACCAACGAAACAGCATCCAATTAATACAGGGTATTTGAATGGATTGATAAGTTCAACAATGCTACTTGGTAAGAATGCAAATCCGATTGATGCAACTAAACCTGCAATTATGAAGATAATTGCAACCATGTGAGTTGAAAGTGACAATACAAATTTATTTTCTTTATAACTTCTGCACCAGAAGTAACCAGTTAACAATGCTGCTGCAGGAATTGCAGGTAAGATATATGTTGGTAATTTTGTACTTGAAATGCTCATTACTCCAAATGTTACAATAAAGTAAATGCTCGCAAACAAGATTAAACGTTGGTTTTCATCTTTTGCTTCAAGCGTTGTCATTATTTTTTCTACTAATTTACCTTGAGCATCTTTAAATCTCTTAATCAAATCTTTGCAGCCGTCAGTAATTGCAGCCAAGAAGATTATTGTCCAAGGCATGAATGCAACTATAAATACAGGTATAAAGTAGAATAAAGAGTGCTTTCTTCCAATTTCGTTTGAATTGATTAATCTTTCAAAGTGATGTTTAAAGAAATATTCATATAAGAATGAGTTTCCAAAATCTCTATACATTGCAATATGCCATGGCATAACAATAAGTAAGAAAATAATAATACCCACTACGCTGTGTAGAGGTTTAAACATTTCTTTTAATGTTTTAGTTAAGAAACAATATATAAATACAACGACAAGTGGAATTGCTATTGCAAGAATACCTTTTGCCAAGAAACCTAGCCCTGCAAATGTCCAGAAACCCCACCAGCAATATTTTTTGTGATGGTCTTTAACTACATGTGCTAAATAAGCGCTATATAAAGCACTTGCAAGCCAAACAGTAAGTACCATATCTAAAATTGCAATGTGTGCGAATACTAAATAGAATACACTTGTTAACATTACAATTGCACTCATTAAACCAAATTTTCTTGAGATAATTTTTCTTCCAAAGAAATAAGTAAAGAAAACCAAGAATGAAGCCATTAAGGCAATTGGAAATCTAACAGTGAAAGATGAAAAATGTCCAAATAATTTGATAGAAGTTGCAACTAACCAAAAATAAAATGGTGGTTTTTCTAAGAATGGAACTGAGTTTAATAATAGCAAGTTCCAGTTATTTGAGTTCATCAAATCTTTAGACATAATTGCGTATCGGGTTTCATCAACGTCGATTAGCGGGTAGAAATTTAATCCCCAGAATAAGAAAATTCCGCATAAACCTGCCAATAGTAGAATTGAAAAAACATCTGGATGTTTTTCAACATAAGTTTTAAATTTATTCATTTTTTCTCCTTAATACACATGACTATGATATAATTTTTTTATAAGTTTAACATATATAAATAGGTTTCGCAAATTATGAAAAAAAAGATATACACATTTATTTTATTAGCAATCGTCTTATTTATAGGTACAATTGCACAAGCTAAAGATTTAAGAGTTATTCAGGTTACAGATTTTCACTATAAGCATAATGAAGATTCAAACATTCGCTTAACAAATCTTGTTAGAAGTATTAACAGGACAAAAGATGTCGATATGATTATTTTTACTGGCGATAATATAGATTCTGCTAACGAAGATAATTTGAAAAACTTTTTAAAAGGTATCAAAAGGTTAAATGTACCATATTACATTCAAATTGGTAATCACGATTGTTTTAAATCAGGCGGATTTGATAAAAAAGAATACTTACATTTAGTTAATAAGTATACTCCTAAACATTTAAA
>CALBKW010000089.1 GCA_937895785.1 uncultured Candidatus Melainabacteria bacterium
AATCTTAGTTGCATATTTCTCTTTGAGCGGTAATACAGAATATATCGCAAAACAAATTCAAGCAAAAACAGGTGCAGATTTGTTTAAAATAGATGTTGAAACACCATATCCAAAAGATTATTCAACAGTTACTCAAATTGCTAAAAAGCAAATTCAAGGCGGTGAAAAAGTTGCAATAAGGGGTTCTGTTGATACATCGGCTTATGACTTGATTATTGTCGGCACACCTGCTTGGTGGTATACAATGGCACCGGCTGTTAAAACCTTCTTAGAAGATAACAACTTTGAAGGAAAAGAAATTGCAACATTCGTTACTCATGGCGGTGGCGGAGGTTACAAAATCGCACAAGAAATGAATCAATACGCTAAAGGTTCAAAACTTGTTACTAAACCGCTTGTAATTTATAGTCGTGGTGATTCAAACACAGACAAAGAAATTGATAATTGGATAAAATCTTTAAAATAATAACTAGCTAGATAAAAGGCGGGCGCGATTTTTCAAATCGCGCCCGCCTTTTGAATTTTTATTTTAGTTTCCACTAGCAGCAATACCTAAAACCATAGCTAAACAAGTTGCGATAAAAGAGATTGAAATGAATGTAACAGTCAATCCGATACCCCAAGCAGCCCATTTCTTTTGAACTTTGTGGAAGTGTTCAACACTTTTCCATTGTTTGTTTTGCCAAGCCCAGCTATTACCCTTGATACCAAAGATAATGTTTGCAACTAAGGCTGCAATACTACCAACTACAGGAATAAAAACGAGTACTAATGTTAATAAAGTTATGTAAGTTTTGTTTCCCAACCCCCAAATCCAAGAAAATGTAAATGCACCCCAATTGAAGCGTTTAGCTACAATGTCGGGTACTTCTGAATTTGCGCCTTGTCCTGAATTGTTTGTTAATTCTTGAGTTTGTACGTTTTGTTGTTCTGTGCTTAAATCATTAATTGTCATAACTTTCCTTTCTTTTTATTTAGTAGGTTTGTAAAATTGATATGCCTTCATTGATGCTGATAAATATTCTTTAAAACTTCCGTTTTCTTGAACTTTTTTATCCATAATGAACTCGCCTAAAAGTTCTTTTGTTTCTTGACTATATATTTTTGTTCTAGGCAATTCCGTTGTTTTTGAATATTTAGCAGATTGTTTTTCAACTTTGTTTCTTTCAGTTGATGCCATTGAAGCTGCCATATCCAAAATATCTTTTTTCTCTTGGAAGGAATACCCTCTCCAATCGTTTGAAAGCACATAATATTTATTTTCGTCTTTTGTAATTTCGTGCCCTTCAAAATAAATTGAACCAAGAGAATTCATTGCCGTTTCTAATTTTTCAATAGTTTTATCTAATTTTTGAGTATCTCCATTGTTAGAGGTTATGTAAAATACAGTACCCATAACAAGTGTCATTGTAAGAGCAAAAATTATTGCAGGCACTACGATTACATTTAAAACAACAAAAATGATGCCTTGTTTTTCTTGTGATTTATTAAATTGTTCTAGGTTATCCCAATCTCTGTTTTTGCCAGCCCATTCGTTACCTTTAATACCGCAATAAATAGCAAACAAAAGCCCCCAAGGTGTGCACCATAAAAGTAACATCCATAATGTTTTGTAAGATTTGTTTATTAATCCCCAAATCCATGTACCGAAAAGTGCACCCCAGTTGAATTGTTTTCTGTAATCATAAGGCCTTTCGCCAGTGATTTTACCTTTTTTTAGTAAAACCCAGAATGCAACTATTGTTCCTACAAGGTAAATTAATAAGGCTAAAATGCTTGGAAAAACATAACCAAAAGCGAGGATTATGAAAATTGCAGAAATTCCATAATTCATACACTTGTTTTCTTCGCCGTTGATGTCATTTAATCGTCTGATAACGTTTGAAACTATTACATAAGAAATAATTATGCTACCAATTATCCCCCATATTCTAACACCAAGAGGAGCTTGCATAAAAAAACTTGTAAAATTGAATAGACTGCTCAGATTGTCTGCACCTGTTAAATAATAACCAGTAAGAGGTGTTGTAAACAGGATTGAAATCATATTCAATAAGACTAAATTTAGAAAATAGTCATACCTCCCTATAAATCCTTCAAAGCTCACAAATGCTTTATTCTCTCTCATTTCTTCTATCATACTTTCTCCTTTTTATTTAACCTCTTCTTGAGTAATAAACTCAGGTGCGGGAATATCTGCCAAATCATCTTGTTTATATTTCATAAACAATACTGCAACTAATAATACAATCATTAAAACAACAAAAAAAGGATTTTCCTTGTCGTGTTCTGGTGGCAAATCTTTTGATTCACGAATTTCAATGTATTTGAAATAAAATTCTTTAGCGTTTTCAATATTGTTTATAATATATTTTTTAAGAGATTTTGTTCTAATTGAAATCACTCCATGAATGTTAGTATCAATGGCTCTAACTTTTATTATATCTTCGTATGGAAATTCAAAAATCTTGTTTCCTCTTTTTAATACTATTTTTTCATTTGTTAGATAAATTTCGTCGTTTTTATATGATTGGTGGACTTTAAGCCCAAAAATAATTGCAGTAATTAATAATAAATAACTTGCAATGCGAATTAAGAAATCCCACATTGTTACTATCTCAAAGAAAAAAGCAAGTAAGGATATTAAGCCTAGAAGCATAGCACATAGCAGAAGTGATATATATTTCTTCTTGCTTTTTATGCCTTTTAATAAAATTTGAACTTCCATTTAAAATCTTCCTTATTTTGTCATTCTAAACTTGTTTGACAAAGCGAACAAACGAAAATTGAGTTTTGTGAGCCTGTCTCCTGTGTGGCAGAATCGCATTATCTCATCAAAAAAATTGCGATACTGAAATAAATTCAGAGTGACACTGTTATTAATTTTGATAAGCCAATCGTTCTGAACCGTCAGGTTTCTTGATTATACCACAATATTTAAAACTGTTCTTCAAGATTGTTTTTTGCATTGGAAGATTGTTTTTGTGGGTATCAATTTTGATGTTGTGATGTTTGTTTATGCACCACTGAATACATTTAGACGCAAGCCCTTTTTTATGTTCTGCTACTGCAATACGGTGGATTACTCCATAAGGTTCATCATTCAACCATTCGCCTTCATAAATTTTGTCATAAGTCGGTTCGTTTCCAACAAAGAAACAAAATACAGCAACAATTTTACTTTCATCAACACAGACATAAAGTTGTTCGTTTTTTACATCTTCTTGTAATAACTCTTTTTGTGGGTAATTGTTCACCCATTGTCCTGCGTTTCCGCAATCGTCCATAAAAGATTTTGCAAGGCTATAAATCTCTTTTATTTTATCAATTTCTTCAAGTTTTGCTAATCTGATTTCCATAAATTTATTTTAAATGTTTTTTATTGTTTTTGTCAATAAATAGCGCCGTGACTTTTGTCACGGCGCTATTACTTTATTTAGTGCTCTTTTAATAAGCTATTTGCATTTTTGGCAAGTACATTTTGATTTTCTAAAAAGTTTAAACTTTTTGTTGCAATCGCATTTTTTATCGCAAGAACATTTTACCTTGTGACATTTGCAATCACATTTTGTACATTCACATTTTTTGTCGTTGTGGCAACCACACTTACAGTTTTTGTCGCAAGATTGTGTACATGCACATTTGCAACCTTTTTTAGCACAGTCACAATTGAAATCTTTTTTACATTGTTTCAAGCATTTGCAATTAGTTTGGAAACATTCACATCTTTTGCGCATCTTTTTACATCCGCATTTGCAGTCGTCTTTACAAGATTTGTAGCAACCACAATCACATGTTTTTGCACAGTTGCATTTTGTTGTAGGTGTTGTGTTAGCCGTTTCACCAGCAAATGAAGCATTTGCACAGAAGAAACAACCAACTAAAAACATTGTAGCTAATACTTTTTTCATAAAACCTCCAATATTTAAGTTATAACTATTATTATTTTGACCTGTGGGGTATGCCTTTATAATATAGATTTTTCGGCATTTTGTCAAGTTTAGTTTAAGTGTTTAAAAATCTCGTTTGCAATTTTTAAATGTTCTTCAGGCTCAAAGTGTAATCCATCAATTGTTGAAGGTTTCACAATTGTGTTTAAGTCTATGAAATCACAGTTGTTTTCTCGTGCGATTTGTTGGTAAATTTTTGCTAGTTGCTTTGATTTTTCAATTGAACTTTTATCAAAAAGTGTTGAAAATATCGGATTTTTTAAAACATTTTCCGTTAAATCTGTAGGTGAGATTAAAATAATTTTGGTATTCGGTAATGTACTTTTAACCATTTTTATAAGGCTAGAAATACCATTATTTATGTCTTGATGTGAAACTTCATACTGAAATTGCAAGTCATTAATCCCAATTGCAAGAATTACGTAGTTGAGGTTATTATTTAAAAATTCTGGTAAAATTTTGAAACCAGTGAATATTTTGCCTGCGGGATTATCTGCAAATGCGGTTCTATTATTACAGCTAGCTTCAATAATATGAAATTTATCCATACAAAGACTTTGCAAAATTCCAGTCCATCGTATGTTTTTGTCATACCTTGTGCCGTTTTCTGGATTGAATCCAAAGGCGTTGCTATCGCCAAAACATAAAATATTTTTCATTATTTATTACGTTTCCATACTAAAATAAAATCAAACAAATAATATTTAGCTTCTGTTTGGGTTTCTTTTACTGTAAATACAGTTGCGCCAAATAATTCAATCTTAAATGTTATGGCTTTAAGTTCTTTTTGATTGATTTTGATACCTCTTGATGTTGCATAATTAAAGATTTTTACCCTTGTCATCATTTTGTCATGTATTTTTTTCAAGGTAGGTTTACTTTTTACAATAGAAGTTGGGTTTACAAAATAGTAATAATAAGTGTTTGGCACGGAAACAATCTTATTACACTTGTCAAGAACTTTTATTGTAAATTCACCGTCTTCGTAATAGATTCCTTCTTCAAATCTAAGATTATCAAATAAATTTTTTTTATATATCTTGTTCCAAACGCCTGGATTTTTTATGCCATGTGATAATTTAAGCTTATCTTGTATGCTTTCTGCAACTTCAATATTTTGAATATTTAATCTGATTTTGTGTTTTTTCTCGCCTTTTCTTACAATGTCACCAAACGCGATGTCACAATCGTTTTCTATTGCGGCATTATAAAGCTTTTCAAAATAATTTGTATCAACCCAATCGTCACTATCAATAAAGCCTATATATTCAGATGTGGCGTTATCTAATCCCGTATTTCTTGCAGCCGACAAGCCTCCATTTTTTCTTGTTATAATTTTTATTCGGCTATCATTTTTTGCATATTGTTCACAAATATCTAAAGAACCATCTGTAGAACCGTCGTTTACAAGAACAATCTCAATGTCCTTTAATGTTTGGTTTACAACACTATCAATACATCTTTTTAAATATTGTTCTACATTATAAACTGGAATAATTATGCTAACTTTAGCCATGGTAAGCCTCAACTTTTGGATATTTTGTTATTCTACATACAGGAATAAAACCAAACAAGAAATACATGTTTGTGTAGTTATATTCTTTTATCTTTAACAGTAATACATTGCCAATATAAATTCTTTTTTTAGTCACTGTTTTTTGTTTTTCTGTTAATTTTATACCGTTGTCATCAAAAAACTTAATCAAATTTTTCTGTGCAGTGTAAAAGTCTAGCTGTTTTTTATCAGTTTGTCTTGTTTTTACAATAGAATTGGCATTCGCACGGTAGTAATAAAAACCATTTGGTACAAATACTATTTTGTGGGCTTGTTTTATAACTTCAGGAGTCCATAAAACATCTTCATAATAAGAGTTTTCTTTAAATAAATTATTTTTTACAAGTTCTGTTTTATATAATTTATTCCAAACATAACAACATTTTGGAATGTTTGAATATTTAATTTTGTTAGTTAAATCTTCAAAAACAAGTTCTTTTTCGTAATTAAATCTGTATTTTTGAGAATTTTTATGCATTCGGAGAGCTGATGTTGCTGCAATATCACAATCATTAGCAGTAATCGAATCGTATAAAACCTCATAAAAGTTTACACTTACCCAATCATCACTATCTACAAAACCAACATAAGGTGAATTTACATATTGAAGACCATAGTTCCTTGCAGATGATAATCCTCCATTTTGTTTTGTGTAAATTTTGATGCGGTCATCTTTTCTTGCATATTCTTCGCAAATAGATAGCGAATTATCTGTAGAACCATCATTCACAATAATAATTTCAATGTCACTTAACGTTTGTTTTAACAAGCTTTCAAGGCATTGACCAACATACTTTGCTACATTAAATACTGGTACAATAACCGAAACTTTTGGCATAAATCTTTTTTCTAACCCCGTTATTCTTATTATGTTCCAATGAGAAAAGTATAACACAAACAAGTTTACTTTTAATATATGATAAATATTTTATGATATAATCTGGAAAAAGAAGGATAAAATGGTAGATAAAAATAATAAAAATGTAATAGTTAATTTTTCAGGTAGAATGGCTAATCAAATGTTCCAATGGGCTTTTGGCAGAGCTTATGAAAAAAAACAAGGGGTAAAACCTCAATTTGATAACAGTCAAGAAACAATAAAAATTGATTGTTTTAATTTAATGAACGATATTGAGTTAGTGAAAAAGCCTTTGATTAAAAAGATTTTGCGCAAAATTATTTTTATAAGAGGTCTTAGAAACAAACTTTCTAAAATTGATTTCAAACTTCCAGAGAGAGAAGAAAAATGTTTCTGCCAATATGAACCTGAATTGTTGGAACAACTACCACCAGTATATTTTAAAGGATATTTTCAAACTGAAAAATATTTTAATGATATTAGGGAGCAACTAGTAAAAGATTTTGAATTGAAATTATCTCTAAATACAGCAAATAAAGATGTTTTAGAAAAAATTAAATCTTCTGAATCTGTTGCGGTTCACTTCCGTCGAGGAGATTACACAAAAAAACGTGTAGCTGATAAATATGGTAGCTGTTCTGTAGAATATTACAAAAACGCGGTAAAATTAATCGCTGAAAAAACAGGTAAGAACTTAACATTATTTGTATTCTCCGATGATATCAATTGGGTTAAACAAAATGTAAAATTTGACTATAAAACAGTTTATGTTGATATTAATTCAGGAAAACAGGGATATTTTGATTTAGAATTAATGAAAAATTGCAAACATAATGTTATAGCCAATAGTTCATTTTCTTGGTGGGGAGCTTGGCTTAACCAAAATACAGAAAAAGTTGTTGTTGCTCCAAAAACATGGATGAAAGTTATGGAAAATGATTACGATATAATTCCAAACTCTTGGATTAGAATTGAAAACTAATGGAAAAAATATATAAAACAGAATGTAATTCTCCCATTGGAAAGCTTACGCTATGTGCAACTGAATATGCACTTGTAGGAGTGTGGATAGAAGGTCAAAAATATTTTGCTGATACTGTTTTAAATCCAATAGAAAAAGAAGATTTGAAGGTTTTTGACGATACTAAAAAATGGTTGGAAGAGTATTTTAATGGTAATAAACCAAGTGTCAAAGACTTGCCTTTAACGCCGATTGGAAATGATTTTAGACAAAAAGTATGGAAAATTCTTTGTGAAATTCCATATGGTGAAACTATTACGTATGGTGAAATTGCAAAAATTATTGCAAAGGGAAAATGTATAAAAAAAATGTCCGCGCAAGCCATAGGTGGAGCTGTTGGACATAATCCAATTTCCATAATTATTCCTTGTCATCGAGTAGTAGGCAAAAATGGAAATCTAACAGGATACGCAGGCGGATTAGACGTTAAAAAATATCTTTTAAAACTGGAAAATGCATATATAAAATACTAATGTAACAATTATATTGCTGAATGGTTAAAAGACACAGAATTTGTGGCACTTAGTTAATATAACTATAAGTCAAATGAATTGACTTGTTTCAAAAAGGATTTTGTATTATGACCGAAATGATTTTAAATTCAAGTAGTCAGTATTTGAATAAATACATGAATACTTTTAGCAACGAAATAAATTCAAATAAAAATAAATCAAAAGGATTGTTGGATTTATCAAACACAAAGACTGACAATATTAAGCGTTCAAGTAGCTCATCAAAAGTTGGTAGTCAAACTATTTTAGCAAAGAGAGGTCAAGCTGGCTATTTAAAACAAATTGATTTAGATGAAGATGGAAAAATCTCACTAGAAGATTTTAATGAATATTGCGAAACAAACGGTATCGAAGGAAAGGCAAAATTAGCAATGATTACAGCAATGATGGCTGCCAATACTAATTCAAAAATAGCAAAAGAAACTGCTAAGGAAGAAAATTCAGAAAAAGATGCAAATTCTATTGATGACAAAGCTGTTTATGCAAAAGAGGGTGATGAAAAATACGACGAAGCAATGGATGAAAACAACAATGGTGTTGTAACTTATGCCGAGTATTTGAAATATAAGAATGAAAAAGATAAGAGTAAAAGTAACAAAGAAACAGAAAAAAATACAATAGAAGAAAATCCAACTTCACAGAATAAACAAGATAAGATAGCAGAGGCATATAGCGAAAAATCTGAAACTCAATCAAGGATAGAATACGACGTATAGTTATAATTTAATAAAAAACGGGCTTTCGCCCGCTCTGTTAAGAAATTCGGAGACGCAGGGATTCGAACCCTGGATACAGATTACTCCATATAACACCTTAGCAGGGTGCCGCCTTCAGCCTACTCGGCCACGTCTCCAATTTGTTATACTTTGTCGCTCCGACAAACTTTTCTACATACTAACATAAAAAATTAAACTTTTCAATTCCGTTAACTTTTTGTTACTCTTTGTTAAATTTAAACCTTTTTTGTACTATCATTGTTTTATGAACTTAGATGCAGCAATAGATGGTATCTTATCTCCAGTAGCCGACAAGATTTCATCAATAATATTTTATTCAGTAAATATAAATGGTGTGGAAGTGCAACTTTTGATTGTCCTTTTGATGATAGCTGCAATTTATTTTACTTTTAGACTTAGATTTATTGGTTTTTGGGGATTTAAACATGCTCTAAAACTTATTGCACATAAATTTGAACATAAAGATCTTATTCAACGTAAGAAAAAAGGTGAAGTTTCATCGTTCCAAGCTTTAACTGCAACAATTTCATCATCTGCTGGAATTGGTAATGTTGCAGGTTCTGCCGCAGCGGTTTCAATTGGAGGTCCTGGTGTAATATTTTGGATGGTAGTTGCCGGACTTTTCTCAATGGCTCTTAAATTTTCAGAAGTTCTTTTAGGTGTAAAACTTAGAGATGTAAACCCTGACGGTTCAACATCAGGTGGGCCGATGTACTATATTTCTAAAGGTTTAAAAGGTAAGATTTTAGGCAAAATTGCACCATATTTAGGAAAAACTTACGCTTTTTGCTCTGTACTTGCTGTTATTGGTGGCTGGAATTTATTTCAAATTAACGCAATGACAACTCAAATTACAGAGGTTACAGGTGGTGCAAATAGTATTTTTGCTAATAACAGTTGGTTGATTGGTTTAATCGTTGCTACTGTTACTTGGGTTACTATTATTGGCGGAATAAAA
>CALBKW010000090.1 GCA_937895785.1 uncultured Candidatus Melainabacteria bacterium
GACCTCTTAATTGGTTGTCAATACGTCTTGATTCGTGTCTTTCTGTACCAATTACGTGCAAACCGCCAAATCTGATAACCTCTTTGTGTTCTTGTTCAGTTTGTTCACGAGTTTCAGCTAATAATTGGTCTTTTCTTTCTTCATAATTAGCATCATCAGGTGTAATACCTTCATTTTCTAATTTTTCTTTTGCTAAATATTCTGCGTTACCGCCTAAAAGAATATCCGTACCACGACCAGCCATATTTGTAGCGATTGTAACTGCACCTTTTCTACCAGCTTGGGCAATGATGTATGCTTCTTTTGCGTGGTGTTTTGCATTCAAAACATTGTGCGGAATATTCCTATCCTTCAATAATTTTGATAACAATTCAGATTTTTCAATACTGATTGTACCAACAAGAACAGGACGTCCTTTTTTATGTTGTTCTATGATATCGTCAACAACAGACAAATATTTTTGTTTTTCAGTCTTGTAAATTACATCAGGATAATTGATTCTGATATCAGGCTTGTTTGTTGGAATTGTTGTAACTTCAAGGTTATAAATTTTTCCAAATTCAGCTTCTTCAGTCATTGCAGTACCTGTCATACCTGATAATTTAGGGTACAATCTGAATAAGTTTTGGAAAGTAATACTTGCTAAAGTTTGAGTTTCGTCTTGAATTTTAACCCCTTCTTTAGCCTCGATTGCTTGGTGCAAACCGTCTGACCAACGACGTCCTTCCATTAAACGACCTGTAAATTCATCAACGATACAAACTTCACCATTTTTAACCACATAGTCTGTATCTCTGATAAATAATTCTTTTGCTTTTAAGGCTTGTAACAAGTGGTGAGCATAGTTGTCAGACAAGTCAAACAAGTCTTTACAACCAATGATTTCTTGTGCTCTGTCAATACCTTCTTCAGTCAAAATGATATTTTTATTTTTTTCATCAACTTCGTAATCTCTAACTTTTTCAAGTTGAGGGGCAACTTTTGCCATTAAACGGTAAGTATCAGCCGATTTTTCAACCCTACCACTGATAATTAACGGAGTTCTCGCTTCGTCGATTAAAATTGAGTCAACTTCATCTATAATTGCATAGTTATAAGGTCTTTGCACAAGCATATCCATGCTTCCAGCCATATTATCACGCAAATAATCAAAACCGAACTCGTTGTTTGTACCGTACGTGATGTCACATGCATAAGCTTGACGTTTTAGTTCGAAATCGTCTGCTGTTCTTCCACCTGAAAGGATTACACCAACTGTCAAACCTAAGAACTTATAAATTTTACCCATCCACTCACTATCACGTTTTGCAAGGTAATCGTTTACGGTAATTACGTGAACACCTTTGCCTGTCAAAGCGTTTAGGTAAGCAGGTAAAGTTGCAACAAGAGTTTTACCTTCACCAGTTCTCATTTCAGCAATATGACCGTTATGCAAGAAGTAGCCACCAATTAACTGAACATCAAAGTGACGCATGTTCAAAACACGTTTACCTGCTTCACGAACTGTAGCAAAGGCTTCTGGCAAAATTTTGTCCAAAGCTTCTTTTTCTAATATTTTATCAGCTTTTGGATTGTCTGAGGTTCTTCTATTTTTAAGAATTTCTTTAAATTCTTGAGTCTTAGCTCTTAATTCATCGTCTGAAAGTTTTTCAAATTCAGGCTCTAAAGCATTTATGTGTTCAATTATAGGCATGATAGCCTTAACTTTTCTTTCGTTAGGATCGCCCATAAGTTTTAATAAAAATTGAATCATTATATTCTCCCTATTAGTTACGCTAATTGTACCATGGACAAAACCTCACCGCAACTATAAAAGGACAGAATTAGACATGTGTATAAGTTTTCGTCAAGACAATAATTATGATTGAAACAAACTGTTAATTTTGTTTGTAATATCTTGAGGGTCAATTTCGTTTGTAACCTTGTTAATATCTTGAGCAACTTGGTATAACTTCGCAGCTTCAATCTTGTCGCCAACGATTGTAATAGCTCTAGCTAAGTTAAAGTGTGCAAGCGCGTAATTTGGATTACATTCGATTGATTTTTTGAACAATTCGATTGATTTTTGAACTCTGCCTAAATCATCAAGGTAAATTACACCCAAATTGTTGTATGCGATATCATACATTGGGTCATTTTCGATAGCAAGTTCGTATTCTTTAATTGCTTCGTCAATATCACCTTTACCCCAATACAAGAAACCTAAATTACAATGAATTTTTGCATTGTTAGGGTCAAGATCTAAAGCACTTCTATAAACAGTCAAAGCATTTTCAAAATCTTCTTTATCGTAGAACGCAGAACCTAAGTTTACGTAAATATCCATATCTTCTGGAGTTAACAAGTACGCACTCTGGTAAGCGCTAATTGCAGCATCCAAATCACCTTTATTTTCTTGATAAACAAAGCCAAGAGTTTGAGTAATAATACTTGTCCATTTTTTGTTTGGGTTAAGCGTAATTGCTGATTGATAGTGCGAAATAGCCTCTTTGATATCACCCTTGATGTAATACAAGTTTGCCAAATTTGAGTGAAACTCAGGCATTGTAGGTAAGATACTGATTAATTTTTGATAAATATCAATTGCATTATCATAATCACCTTGTTCTTCGTACGCTTGGCATAAATGACGGTAAGCAGGAATATTCAAACTATCTAGCCAAATCGCCATTTTATATTCAGTAATAGCATCGTCATATTGACCAATTGTTCTATAAATATCACCTAACAAGCAATACAAAGGAACAAACCCTGGAGCTTTTTCGATTGCATCAATATACAAATCAATTGCACCAGCCAAACCTTTTTTCTGAACTTGGTAATAGCCTTTAACCAATACTGGCAAGAATTGCAAGTATGATAAAGAGCGAATAACATTCTTGATAGCCATTTTGTCAAATGGTAAAGTCAAAATAGCAAGGAATAATTGCCATTTGCTACGCCACCAAGTAAGTGGGTTTCTGAAAGATGAAACCTTGTAAAGGTTATATAACAAATAATGAGCTGAAGAACTTGTTAAAGGTTGCAACTTGATAGCATGTTTAGCGTTGAACATCGCTTCTAAGAAGTGCGCCTTTTTAGTATAAGTTTCAGCCAATAAATAATAAGCTTTTGCAAGATTTTTATTTTTGGTTGTCGCCATATTCAAATAGTTAATGGCTTTTTCCAAATCACCTTTAAAATATTGAGCTTGACCTATTTTGAAATAGATTTCTGCAGAATCAATATAAGTTTCTAAAGCTCTTTGATATTCTGTAATAGCTTCGTCAATATATTGGTAAGAGTTATGAATATCTAAATGCCATGCCAAATACAAATCGCCAAGTCTAACGTGTAAATCCGCATTTGTTGGGTCGTTTTGCAACTCAACCTGGCAAACTTCAATAGCGTTTTGCACATGACCATTTTTAACTTCTTTATTTATTTTTTTCTCAATTTCTCGAAGTTTATTCATAATAATTCAATAAAATTATTCTTCATTCTTGTTACGTCTTGATTGCATATCAATAGCGAAACAAGTTTTGATAATTTTATCTCTTTCTTTTTCATCAATATTTGTGAAAGCAAGAGTGTATTCGTCAGGTTGAAGAGAAGGGTTATCAAGAATAACAGCCTCAAACCTTGCTGGCACATCATAATTTTTAAGATACAACTTACCAGTAACGACTTCTTCTGGGTTCAAATCTTCTTTAGAGAAGAATTTGATACCACCACCTGAAATATCGATTGTACTAGCAACGAAAGTTTCAGTTCTTAGTTTTAATTCCAATTTAGTTTTCAATGGTGAACGAGAATAGTCACGACGTTGAATAACAACCGCGTCTTCGACATATTCAACAACGAATCCTTCATCAGGAGAATTGATAACAACAGATTCAAAAACCATAAGACCAGATGGCGTAAAGATTTTCACGTCAATTGGAGTACCTTCTTCTAAATACTTTTTCAAAGTTTCTGCGTCTGCGGGATAATCTAATCCCAATCTGTCATCTTCAATATCATTGATGAAACAGTCTAGTTCCATTTCGATGCCATTTTCACCATCGAAGAAAATTTTTGCTTTTTGGTTTAAACTTAAATCACTCATATAGCTATTTTAATAGACAATCAAGAAAAATGCAAGTGTTTTATACTCAAAAAGAGGAAGATTTAATACATATTGATACAAAAAATCAGACCCTAAATAAATTGAAATGGTCTGAAACTCGGTTGCTTATTCTTTTTTAAGAAATTATAATGGTAAATATTCTTTTAAGGTTTTGCATATCTTTTGTAAAATATTTTCCTCTTTACCTTTAAAAGAATAGCTCGCGGGTCTGCAGTAGGAAGAATTTGCTATATCCTGTATTCCGTTTGTTGTACATTCATAATCTTCAACAACACCATCTTGGTCGATTAAGTATTGAGGATAAGCACCACCAAATGGAATTTGTAAATTCTTGTCTTGTTTTTTAGATTGCAATTCAAAAGTATCAGCAAGTGGTTGGTCAGCTAAACACTTAACTGCACTACCAAAAACAATTGGTGTAGGTTGTACAATTGTCACACTAACAGAAGGAAGATTTTTATTCTTTCCTTGAGAATTTGGAATGTAGATATCAGACAAGTCAATGTCAGCTAAGTATTGACCTCTCGAATTACTAAATTCTTTTAGTGTGTTTTTTACAATTGTTTTTGAGCAAAAATTATTTTTTGCTTCGTCATTTTGAGCGCCCACCTTTGAACCAAAGTTCAAAGTACGCATGTTTTTAGGGGCTGTGTAAATTTTATTAATTGGAGTAATGTTCATAACACTTATAATATAGCACAGAAATTATTAATTGTAAATAATACAATTAATAATTTTACAAAAGTTAACATATTTGACATAAACAACTAGATTTCATCCTCTGGTTCATGTTGCTTAAAGTAGTTCAATATCTCGATTAGAGCGTTAGAACTTCCTATATGCCCAGATTTTGAAACAATCCATTGAGCTTTATGGTCTAATGTCAAAGCAACAAGAGGAGCAATTTCATCTATAATTTGTAATTGATTTGAATTTATAGCTTGGCAACACTTGAATGAAGTTTCGCCACCAAGAGTAATTAAAATAACTTCTTTTTTAGTAGTAACAGCATTCGTCAATTCACCCAAAAATGCTGAAACATGTTCTAGTAATTTTGCTTTTGTCATATCGGCATTCAATGAATCATCTGAAAAACCATCAAAATTTTTAATTAAATTTGATGCATTTACGGCAACAATATTATTTTCGCCTAAATTGCTTACAATTCTATCTACTAAATCATCTCTTAGACCACCTAATACTGTTGTCATATCAAGATCAATAAAGTATGTATTATCGAAATCTTCTGATTTATCAAGAGTTTCCAATTGTGTAATAGTTGTTTGAGTTCCAGTACCTGACAAAATTAACTTTGGTAATTGAGGAATTGATTTCACAGTAAACTGATTTTCTAACGGTGGCAACCAAACATTACCTAAAACTTGTGCTGTTGCAGAAGTTCCAACTGGCAAAAATTTCAAATTAGACTTTTTACAAGCAAGAACGACCTGTTCGATATCGGTAATTGAAACAGCGTCAGCTACAATAATTTTTTTACCATTTTTTACAAGTTCGTGAATTTTTTGAAGAATTGGACCTGCACCCTTCATAATTGTTTGTAACTCGAGCGTACCAACAAGTTCTGACTTCTCTGCACCTAATTGTTTTTTTATCAATGTCGGAACATGTGATTCGTGCAATTGATTCATCACATCACGCGCATACTCGGTTCTTTCAATAGGTTGCCCTTTAACCAATTGATAACCACCTACTGTAATTTTATTTTCTGATGGATATGCAGGAATAACAATTGCAGCATTCCATTCCAAGGTTTCTAGCATTGCAAGAGTTTCAACCCCAATGTTGCCATTCAAGGTTGATGAAATCTTTTTGAAAAAATAATCCAAACTCAAATTATCTAAAAAATACTTTGTAGCCTTTATGACTTCTGCATGAGCAAACTCAGGAGCTTGGTTTCTTGTAGCGGTAGAAACCGCCCAGACTTGGGTGTTTTTAACATTTTTAGTAGAACCTTGCTCAAAATCCAAAAGGATTTGAGAGTTCGCACCTCTCAAATGAAATTGTAAAGCGGCCTCATTTGCTTCTGTTAAATCATCAGCAACAATGCCAACCATATCAGAAATAATCATTATTGTCCGTCGTCTTTTCTTGAACCTGGAAGTCTTACATTGTTAGCAACAATTAAGAAGCGTTCTCGTTCTTCGCCTGTTTGATCTTTCCATTTATTAGATGCAATACGACCTTCAACAGCAACTAATGTACCTTTTTTTACATAGTCACCTACAAATTGTGCGGTTCTGTCCCAAACATCTACATTGAACCAGTCTGTAACTTCTGATTGAGTTTTTGGATCCCAACGATTTGCTGCTACTGAAAAAGAAGCTCTTGATTTTCCAGATTCAAAGAATTTTAAATCTGGGTCTTGTCCTACTCTACCGATTACTACAACTGTATTCATTTTTTAATTTCCTTATCCTATATAATTATAATACATGTATTTTAGCACGAACTTTCTTCTGGAAACATGCAATTTTCAAAACCAGTATTTTTGCATATTTCAGCGCACCATTGTCTAACAATTTCTTCTGTTTCCAATTGATAAGAAATTGGTTTTCCAATAGTTACAGTTACGTGTTTTTCAAAAAATCGTTTTGAATATCCATCAAAGCCTGAAATTGAAACTGGTACAATATCTGCTTTTGCAGCTTTTGCTAAAGCAACAAAACCATTATGGATGTTTTCAATCTTTTTATTTTTACGAGTTCCACCTTCAGGGAATATGCCTAACTTCCAGCTTGTTTTAAAAATTTCTCTTGCTGATTTAAAAGTAGAAATTCCAGGGTGTTCTCTATCAACTGAAAAAGCACCTAACTTCTTAACAAGCCAATTTCTAGGTTCTGTTTTGTCAAAAAGTTCCTTTTTAGCCATAAATGCGATTGGCATATTGCAAGCACACGCCAAAAAAGGAGGGTCCATTTCTGAAACATGGTTTCCTGCAAGCATATAGTTGCCTTTTTTAGGTAAGTTTTCTTTACCTTTAACTTTTAGGTTATACATTAACGTTGTTACAGGCAAAACAACTGACCACAAGAAGGACATAAAAAATAGTGTCCTAAATATGTGGTAATCTTTCGCTGTGCGTTTTGCATAGTTTTTTTCTTCGTGTGCCATTTTATTCTTAATTCCTTATAGTCTATTATGCTGGATTTGGAATGTATTTAAAGCCAGTAAGCTCTTGAATAGCATTTGCCCATTTTTCCATTACTGCATCTAGGTCTTCGTCGTAAGGGATTAATTCACCAATTTTTACAGTGATATTGCCCTTGAATGGTAGCCATGTCATATTTTCAGAACCTATAATACCGATTGGCAAAATTCCACATTTTGTAGAACGTGCAAGCCCTGCAAAACCTTTGTGTATGTTTTCAATAGTACCACTTTTAGCTCTTGTACCTTGGGGGAACAAGCCCAAAATCCAATCTGTATTCTTAACTTCAAGTGCAGTCTTGATTGTAGATACTTCTAATTTTTCTCTATTAACCGCAAACGCACCTTGCCAATCTAACATCCAACGAGTAAACTTCTTTTCAAAAAGTTCTTTTTTAGCCATAAATGCTACTGGTTTTGGCATAATGTAAGTTATTAGATATGGGTCTAAATTAGACAAATGGTTGCCACAAGCAATAAAGTCACTGTTATTAGGAATGTTCTCTTTGCCTTCAACTTTCAACTTGTAAAATAGCTTAAAACGAGGGCAGTACCAAACATTCGTAACGATCCTTTGGAAAACTTTTCTCATAAAATTAAAATATTTCGCAGTTCTTCTTGCGTAATTTACTTTTTGCTTTGCCATTTTGCCTCCATTACATGATTATAATATAAACATATTTTTTTCAAAATTTTGTGAATTTGTTTTAAGATTTCTACTAAAAATTTTGTTATAATGATTTTTTAGTATCTCAAACTTACAACTTTATTATACAACCTTTTATTTTAAAATTTGTCCGTTTATAACGTACGTGTTTTTACGTACGTAATTTTACGGACAAGTATAGCTTAAATTGTTTATTTATAATATTTTCGCTCCATTAATTCGTTTTCTGACAAAAATAGTGCAATTTTCTGACTATAGTTATAACCTACTAAGTAATAATTACAGGTCTTCTACGTCTGTTGATGATTTTATGTATTCAATAACCTCTTTTTTTGTTGCTTCATTTTTATGCTGATATGGATCAATTACAGAGTTCTTGTTGTAATCTATATCAGGATTTTTAAGCAATCGACCAGTTGAAACATCTACCTTTATTGGCTCTAATAGTTTTATGTATAGAAATTCGCCTCTATCTACGGTCAATTTCTCCCCTTTGAATATTTTTCTATATCTTGAGTTGCTTTTTGGAGTCTTAATCTCTGCAATGCCGTTCACTCTAAGCAATGGCTGATGCAATATGTCTAAATTATCGTTCTGAAGTGTTAACACGCCATTTCTAATTAAAAAACGTCCCTTTTTAACTTGCTGAACATGACCTGTAAACCTTGCACCATAAGGAATTAGCAGGTATTTTTTAGCTGTAACAAAATTTTTAGGCACTAATGCTACATACTTTTCACCCTCACAAGCTTTCTGAGATGTAATTTTACCTGTAACGATAAGTGGTAACTCAGTTCCTGCAGGAATTGTAGCCACATTATCATCTACAATTGCATCCTGTATAACATGTCCTTCAGCAGAAATTTTCTTCTCAAATGCCGCTTTAATCTTATCGTTAGGGTTTTTCATTGCCTCATTCATCATATTATAAAGCAACACAGCAGTTTCTGCTCTTGTAATAGGCTTATCATAAGCAATTAGTTTCTTTCCACGTGGGTCAATAACAAGCATATCAAGAATTTGAGCTTTAGCTGCAGGTGCCACAAACCAATCTGGAATTTTAAAAAAGTCGTCATAAGTATATTCTAAAACACTTTTAGCCTTTTTCTTTGTCATAGGCACTGTTTTTATTGAATTTACAGCCATTGTTATGGCGTGACCTCTTGTTATGTTTTGCGTTGGGTAGAAATAATACCCTCCATCTTTTGCCATTCTTGGAGGTAAGAACAATCCAAAAAAGAATGCATTTTGTATATTTTGATACGCCCAATCTTCTGGGAATACGTCGTCTAGCGCTAATGGGTCAATTACTTCGCCATCGTCTAAACCTAGCGCTTTAATTACAGCAGTTGCAAATTCTTCTCTGGTTATATAAGCCTCTGGACGGAAGTTTTGGCTAGGATATCCTTTTAAAATGCCCTTGTGGTGAAGTTCTGAGATTTCTGTATACGCCCAATAATTGTCAGGAACGTCTAAAAAACTACTTGAAGGAAGCATTACATCTAAAATTTGCTCAACAGCGAAGGCTTTTGGCGAAATAATTATCGCTAAAAACACTAAAACTATGATTATACTTGATTTAATTCTTCCCACGTCTACTCCTGTTAATAAGATTATAAAGTATTTTTTTTAGTTTGGCAATTATTTTAAGTAATCTTTAAAATCCTTCTTAATTACAGTATAACCGCACCCTTCAGGCATTTTTGCATAAAATCGAATTTGTTTCGCTGGATATTTTCTACACATAGCTAAACGCTTTTCGTAGACAGTACATAACCCCTCAGGTGATACTAATTTACACGCAAATATTAGCTTTCCGTCTTCATCTTTGCCTTTAATGTAAAATCTACGGTATGCAGGGAACAAAAGTTGCATAAACTTAAATTCCTTTTCTGTATACTCATCATAGCTGTACATATGATTACAGCATTTGCCACATTTTTTACACTCCCCAACAACCTTGTATGTAAGTCTTTCTGGCACAAAATATGAACGGATTTCGTTTATAATTGATACAATAAAATCTAACATGTGTTTACAATTTCGTTTTTTATACAATAATTATATTATAGAATAATTATTATATAAGGCAAGGAAAAAATGTATAATTTTATAGTTCCAAAGCAAATTAAAAAGGCTAAAAACCAGAAGTTAAGAACTTCTATCGCTTATGGTATAAGCGTTTTCATCGCTGTTTGTTTTGCAGGTATTGTGTCATTTAAATTGTATTTAAGCACACTACCACCAATCAATAATTTAGAGCAATTCAGACCAAATATCATTACAAAATTCTATTCATCTGACGGTGAAATCATTAAAACATTTACGGCTTACACCTTTAAAAAGGTTGAATTAGACGAAATACCAGATTCTCTTATACAAGCTATCATTGCAACCGAAGACAAAAACTTCTATCATCACGACGGTTATGATTTATTAGGTTTGGCTCGTTCTATCGTTGCAAACATTATGGCTGGGCACGTTGTACAAGGTGCAAGTACAATCACACAACAGCTTTCAAGAATTTTATTCTTGTCTAACGAAAAAACCTTCAATCGTAAAATTAAAGAGTTTGTAATTGCAGCAAGAATTGAAAAAACAATTTCTAAGGATAAAATCCTTGAAATGTACTTAAATAACGTATATTTAGGCTCTGGCGCTTATGGTGTTGAAGGTGCCGCTCAAATATACTTCAACAAACACATCAACGAATTATCATTAGGTGAAATCGCACTTATAGCAGGTCTTCCTCAAGCACCTTCTGTTTATTCACCTTTTAACGATATAAAAAAAGCTCAACAACGCAGAAACCAAGTATTAAAACGTATGTACAAAATGCGTTATATCACAAAAGACCAATACAGAGCTGCTAAACACGAAAAGATTGTTTTAAGCTCTCTACCTCAGCTTTACACATTCAACAAAGCTCCTTACTTCTGTGATTACGTAATGAATGAACTTGAAAAACTTGGCTTTGACGAAACTGATATTTCACAAGG
Organism: uncultured Candidatus Melainabacteria bacterium; assembly: GCA_937895785.1. Lineage (GTDB taxonomy): Bacteria > Cyanobacteriota > Vampirovibrionia > Gastranaerophilales > Gastranaerophilaceae > UBA6984. Next base: position 10,943 of record CALBKW010000090.1, read on the forward strand.
TGGCTACAAAATTGTAACCACACTTGATTACAAAACACAAATGGCTGCAAACGAAGCTGTTACAAGAAATATGAACAGTTGGGGATTAAAAGGCGACAAACAACAAGCAGCTGTATTCTCTTTTAACACTCAAAATGGTAAGATTTTAGCTTACGTTGGGGGTAAAGACTATACAAAATCTCAATATGACCGTGTTACACAAGCTGTAAGACCCCCAGGATCATCATTTAAACCGTTTGTTTACGCTGCAGCTATTGAAAAAGGCTTGACTCCAAACGACATGATTCAGGATTTACCTGTAAAAATCGGTAATTGGGCACCAAGAAACTATGGTAACAAATACAGAGGTGAAATTCCATTATACACAGCTTTGATGGTATCTTCAAACGTTTGTGCCGCTAGATTAATTGAATATGTAGGTATTAGACCAGTTATTCAATTGGTACGTGTAATGGGTATTTCAACTCCATTAGAATATGACTATACAATTGCTTTAGGGTCAAACGGTGTAAAATTATTTGAAATGACAAGAGCTTATGGCGTATTCTCAAATGGTGGTTATAAAGTAGAACCTTATGCCGTTGAAAGCATTGAAACTTCTCGCGGAAAGGTTATTTACACTGCACCAAAAGCAAAATCTACAAAGGTTTTAGCAATTGAAACCGCAGCAACAATGACAGCAATGATGAAAACAGTTATCCAAAGCGGTACTGGTGTTGCGGCAAACATTGGTAAACCATCAGCCGTAAAAACAGGTACAACAGATGATTCTAAAGATGCAACATTCTTTGGTTACACACCTGATATCGTTACTGGTGTTTGGGTTGGTAATGATGACAACTCAAAAATGGGTAACCTAACTGGTGGTACTGTTCCAGCACTTATTTGGAAAGACGTAATGAGAGTTGCAACAGAACCTTATGGTGCAAAAGACTTTACAGACTATCCACCTGTAGCATTAAAACCATTCAGAATGAAAGGTTCACCTATGTTTATTTCACCTGATGCAGCACAAAAAACATTCGATAAAGAAACTGCAGAAGAAAACAAACATCAAGAATCATCAGAAGTTTCTGATGCAATAAACGATGAGGTTATACAACCAGTTACACCTGTAATTAAACCTCGTTCAAACAGTAACAAGGTTAAAAATGAAATTAATAATGCGGTAGCTCCAAAGGTTGAAGTTAAGCCAGTTAAGATTGAAACACCAAAATCTGAAGATGCAAAATTAGCTCCAATTCCAATGGCAAAACCGTTTTAAAACATAAGTAATTAAATTAAGAATAAAAGGAAGAAAAATGACACAAGAAGAAAATCAAAACAAAGAAACGATTTCTCCAAAGGAGAATATTCGTCAAGCTAGAGTTCAAAAATTGACTGACTTTGTAGACAGGGGTATTAACCCATATCCTTACAAATATGAAAAAACAGCTAGCGCGGCAGAATTACAAGAAAAATATAAAGACCTTCCTGCGGGAGAAGAAACAGAAGATGAATACGCTGTAGCAGGACGTATCATGGCTATGCGTAATACAGGTATGTTTATTGACCTAATGGACGAAACTGGTAAAATTCAAATTTTCTCACACAAACAAAATTTAGGTGACGAAAAATTCAAGATGCTAAAATTAGTTGATGTCGGCGATATTATTGGTTTTAAAGGTACAATTAGAAGAACACCTCGTGGAGAACTTTCTATTAAAGCTACTGAATACACAGTTTTAACAAAGGCTTTATTACCATTACCTGAAAAATTCCACGGCTTGACAGACGTTGAAACTAAATACAGACAACGTTACGTGGATTTAATCGTTAACGAAACTACTCGTGACACATTTAGAAAAAGAAGTAAAATTATCTCTAAAATTAGAGAATTTTTAGGTAAACAAGGATATTTAGAAGTTGAAACACCAATCTTACAAACAGTAGCATCTGGAGCTTCTGCAAGACCATTCTTCACTCATCACAATGCTTTAGATATGGATATGACTTTAAGAATCGCATTAGAGTTATATTTGAAACGTTTAATCGTTGGTGGCGTTTCTGAAAAAGTATTTGAAATCGGCAAGTGCTTTAGAAACGAAGGTATTGATACAAGACACAACCCTGAATTTACCATGATTGAGTTATATCAAGCTTATGCTGATTATAATGATATGATGACATTAACTGAAAATATGGTTGCATTTGTTGCTCAAGAAGTCCTTGGTACAACAAAGATTAAATATGGTGAAAACGAAATCGACTTAACTCCTCCATGGGATAGAAAAACAATGTTAGGTTCTGTAAAAGATGCTACAGGCATTGATTTCAACGAATGTTTCTCTGATGAAGATGCTAGAAACTTAGCTAAATCAATTCACGTCGAAGTTGAAGATACAGACACTTGGGGCAAGGTTATTGAAAAAGTATTCGAAGAAAAAATTGAACCATCTTTAATTCAACCTACACACATCATTGATTATCCAAGAGATATTTCACCACTAGCAAAAGTTCACAGAGATAACAAACGTCTAACAGAACGTTTTGAAACTCGTGTTAACGGTTGGGAAATCTGTAACGCCTTCTCAGAATTAACTGACCCAATCGACCAAAGAGCTAGATTCGAAGCTCAAGCGATTGCAAAAGCCAACGGTGATGAAGAAGCAATGGAAATTGATGAAGACTTCATCGAAGCATTAGAATACGGTATGCCACCTACAGGTGGTATGGGTATGGGTATTGACCGTTTAGTTATGTTATTAACTGACTCTCAAACAATCCGTGATGTAATTGCATTCCCAACAATGAAAAAATTAGACAAATAGAATAAACTAAAAAGAGGCGCGGTGCAGAGCACCGCGCCTCTTTTTTATAAATAAAACTATAATTTAAAATATCTTCTAGTAAAATATTCAGCCAAAGCGATTGAAAGTGCTGACATCATAATAATTTGGAAGGTTTCTTTCATTATTGTAAAATTACAAAGCCAAAACATTAGTACAAAAGAACAAATTAAAATTGTAAAAAACATATAGTATTGTTCCTTTGTGTATGTTATTATACTCGGTTTTTGCGGTTGTTTTGGTGCTGGGTTTGCACTTTCTATTTTACGTTCTTCCATTGTTAATCCTTTATTATTTTTCCACCTTTTTCAATAGATACAATTTCGTTATTTTCATTCCAAGTAATTGAGCCATTGATTTTAAGGTCGTGGTATTCATAAGTATTATTTATTAGTTTAAGTGCATCTATGTTTTTTTTCAACAGTCTTTTAACTATTGTATCTAAAAGACTTGTACTTCCAGCGATTGTACCATTTGCATCAGTAGCTTTCTCTCCATCATAGAAAACATCTTTGTTGCAGAATTTCATTTGTTTTAATTCACTATCTGTAATCGGCAAACAATCTGAAATCAATAGCACCTTGTTTTTTGGCTTTACCTTTAAGACCAAATTAATCGTATCGTCATTTAAGTGTACACCGTCTGCAATAATTTCAGTATAAATATCATCATTAATCAGTGCAGATAAGGCAGTTGACTTATTACGGTGTGAAATTCCACTCATAGCATTAAACAAATGAGTTGCGCCTGTACAATAAGATAAGTCACCACCTACGCAATGTCCAGCTTGAACTTTAACGCCCTTTGAAATTAAATACTTACGTAATTCTGCATTTTCATCTAATTCTGGCGCGAGGGTTACAATTTTAATCAAATCATCTTCAATTTTTTTATAATTTTCAACTGTAACATCCAAAAATTGTGTTTCGTCATGAATCCCTTTTTTCAAAGGATTCAAAAAAATACCTTCAATATGAATACCTATCAAGTCTGCCATATCGTTAGTAATGTTTGATTTTGCCTGTTTAAACACATCAATTTGGCGTTTTATATTTTCTACATCATCTGTAACTAATGTCGGAAAAAATCCACCAATTCCGTGTCGCAAAAGTTTTTTCGCCAATGCTAAAACTTCATCTACTGAGCAGATTGAAAAATCTACTCCAAAAGCACCGTGGAAATGTTGTTCTACCATTAATTTGCTTTGTTTTAAATTTTGCATTATTTTCCAAAAACCTTTGCTGCTTCTTCCCTATCGTCAAAGTGAATTGTTTTGTCTTTTAAAATTTGGTAATCTTCATGACCTTTTCCAGCAATAATTACAACATCTTTTTCGTTGCTCAAATTCTTCAATAAAGCAATTGCACTGCCTCTATCAGGTTCAACAACAACTTTATCAGTATCTACTGACTTAAACCCAGCCATAATGTCAGAAATTATTTGGTCTGGATTTTCACTTCTTGGATTGTCACTTGTAACTACAACTTTATCAGAAAGTTTTTCTGCAATAGCTGCCATTTTAGGACGTTTTGTTGCATCTCTGTCACCACCACAACCGAACAAACATATTAAGTTTCCGCCAGCAGGTGTAATTTCACGACCAGCTTTTAAAACATTCTCCAAGCCATCTGGAGTGTGCGCATAATCTACAATAACCATTGGTTTCTTGTGTACAATTTCAAATCTACCCGCAACACCTTTTACATTGGCAAGAGCATCTATTGCTTCTGATAGGTCAAGTCCCTGAGTTATAGCAACTGTAAGAGCAGCTAAAACATTATATACACTAAACATTCCATTCATGTGAAGTTGTACAGAGTAAGTTGCATTATTTGTTTTTAACGTGAATGATGCACCATCAGTTGTAAATTCAACATTTTGAGCCATTACATCTGCATCTTTTTTTACACCATAAGTTAAAACTCTTACACCTTGTGAAACTACACCTAAAAATCTTTCAGCGTATTCGTCATCAGCATTAATTACTGCAAAACCGCCTTCTTTTAAACCTTTGAATAAAATAGCTTTTGCTTCAAAATAGTTATCCATTGTAATGTGGTAATCTAAGTGATCTTGAGTTAAGTTAGTAAGTACAGCTCCTTTGAAATCACAATTACCGACACGTCTTTGTTCTAATGCATGAGAGCTAACCTCCATTGCAACATTGTCAATATGATTTTCAAATTTGATTTGATGTAACAATCGTTGTAATTCAGGCGCTTGTGGAGTTGTGTGCTTTGCTTCTCGGTAGAAATCTTTAGAATTAAGCTTGTAACCTAGTGTACCAATCAAAGCGCAACGTTTTTCTGCATGTTCAAATATTTTTTGAATTAAGTGAGTTACTGTTGTTTTACCGTTTGTACCTGTAACTCCAATCAAATTAATTGTCTTTGAAGGTGAATTATAAAATGCATCTG
>CALBKW010000091.1 GCA_937895785.1 uncultured Candidatus Melainabacteria bacterium
GGAGAAATGAAATTTTTTAAAATTCCGACAATAGCGCAAATAGAAAGAATTACGCTCAATAAAATTGCGTGATTAGTGAAATATGCAAAAACACCCATAATGTAGATGAGTGCAGTAATAAACATTACGAAATTTTTGTTTTGTATAGTGAAATTAAGAACCTGTCTAATCATTACATTTTGAATTATCACTCAAAGGGTATTGACAAATCAAGTTAGCAGAGTAATAATATGGGGGTAGGGGGTATACCTACAAAAAGGAGAATTAAATGTCAGATTGCAGAACAAAAGAAGAAACAGATAAATTAGTTAAAAGGCTTAACCGTATTGAAGGACAGGTTAAGGGGATTAAGAATATGATTGTTGAAGATAGAGAATGTATGGAGATTTTGAACCAATTACGTTCTGTGTCTTCCGCTCTAAAAGGCGTTTGGGAAATTATGGCAGCAAAACATATTGAACATTGCCTAGATAATGCATCTGAAAAAGAACGTCACGAAACAATCGAAGATATTATCGGTCATTTACATCAGTTGAGGTAATAATTATGGAACTAGAACACGAACATTGTGAAACACACGAACATCATGACGGTCATCATCACCATCATCACGAAAACATTAACGCAGAAAATGAGCGTAAGACACTAATTGTAATCATTTTCACTGTTGTAACTATGGTTGCAGAAATCTTTTTTGGTTACATTAGCAACTCTATGGCACTACTTGCAGATGGTTGTCACATGGGAACGCACGCTTTCGCTTTAGGTATTGCCTTTTTTGCTTATTTCTTTATTAACAAAATTCAAAATTGTGGAAACTGCGAGCTAGTTTCAAGTAAAATATCTGCCTTTGCTGGTTATACAAGCTCATTATTTTTGTTAGTAACAGCGTTATGGATTATCGTCGAAGCTGGAGAAAGATTGTTAAATCCATTAAAAATTTCATTTAATGAGGCAATTTTAGTTGCAGTAATTGGTTTAATTGTTAACCTAGTTTGCGTTGTAATTATGGAATATGGCAATAAGCACAAAGATGAAGATTATAACTTTAAAGCCGCTTATTTGCACATTTTAACAGATGCTCTAACATCGGTATTTGCTATTGTTGCATTATTTGCAGCTAAATACATTGGTTGGACATTCTTGGACCCAATAATGGGCTTTGTAGGCGGTGCTTTAATCTTGAAATGGAGTATCGGTTTAATTAAAGATACATCAAGAATCTTGCTAGATTTGAAATTGTTGAAGCCAGTTGAAAAATAATTGAAATATGTTATAATAAAAGAAGGGCGGACAGGTTGCCCCCTGTCCTTTAAAAACCCTAGTTGATTAACAACTTGAGTGCTAGAATAATCAGTAACAAGATAACTAGCGCTCTTGTTTTAATGTTAATCTCCATTTTTATCACCCCCTTTCTTAAAACTATAACGATTTGTAGTCGTTTTTAAAGAGGAGGTGTTTAGGGCTTACCCATACTCAATACTAACAAAAGAACGCATTTTTACATCGTTTAAAAGATGTAAAAATGCGTTTATATATAATTTGTAATTCAATATTTTAAACAGAAGCTCCGCCGTCAGTAAGCTTTTTCATTGCTTTTTGACTACCTTCGTTTTGTTTTGCAATTTTTTGAACAAAGTCAATGGCATCTACATCTCGTGCAATTGCTTCTTTTAACGCCATAATATCCTCTACAGAAAGGTTATTAAGATTCAAGTAGCTTTTTTCGTCAACGAATTTTCTAAAGTTTTCTTGAGCGGTCGGGTCAAACCCTGGCATATCAATCTTCATTGCATACCATTTGTAAAATTGATGAATCATTGCATATTGGTCTAGTTGACCTTCGTCCAATAAGAAGATTGGTGTAGTTTTGAAGCCAATCTTTTTGAATAAAAGCAAGTTTAATAAAAATGCTTTTATACCTTTTAGTTCTCGAATATAGCCTTGTTCTTCCCTGATGATGTCAAGAATTTTGCTGGCATGAGCGTGTCTGATAACAGGTGTGCCGTTTCTTTCAATGTAAAGAAGCATTTTTTCAGGCATGTTCTCAAATTTTTTCAAAATTGCGGCAACATTATTTTCTAATTTAGCTTTATTTTCTTCTGTTTTTACAGTCAAATTAAGCGAACAACCGTTAGTCATTACTGTTTTAGAAGTAGAGTTCGTAAAACTAGCAATGGCTTTTTCGTGTTTTTTTCTTATGAATTTTTCTTGTAAAGCTAAAACAAGATAAACTATTTTTTGGATTATTTTATCCATAATGCCTACTATTAGTGTACGATGTGGAACTTTCTGTTTACAAGTTCATGTTTGTCTTGAATAAAATCAAGGTTGTTGTTGAACATTTTAACATTTTTGTCGTATCTTCTCAAGTTTAAAAGTGCGAACAATTCAGAAGGAATGTTCAAAAGAGTTAGTTTTGTTGTTTCTGAGAAGTTTTTAATGAATGTAAAAAAGTCTTCAGTAACGCTTTCAACTTCTTTTAAATCTAATGCTACAGGGTGTTTTTCGATATCCATTTTGTTTAAAAGAATTGCTAAATTTGCTAAAGAACAAAAGTTTAAATCTTTAGTTTTGATGCCAACAACGTATTTGTTATCCATAGTTTTTCACCTCTTTCATGATAATTTTAGCAATTTTAAGCAAGATTGAAATTATAATAAAAGAGTAAATTTCTACAACTTTGGTTTGATTATTCTTTTACCGCTCCAGATAATAGGTCTGATAAGAAGTATTTTTTGCCTAAGAAAAATATTGCAATAACAGGAATTGTACAAATTACGGAGCATGCCAATAAATCCCCCCACATTGTAATTTCTCTAAAATTACCCTTGAATATAGCAAGACCAACAGGAAGTGTACGCATACTTTCTGAATTTGTAATGATTAAAGGCCACATAAAACTATTCCAAGTGGTTACAAATGTAAAAATGGTTAAGGTTACAACGGCAGGAAGTGCAAGAGGTAGTCCAATCTTAAAGAAGGTTTGAAAGATATTGCAACCATCAATTTTTGCAGCTTCTTCTAGGTCTTTTGGTAATGATAAAAAATATTGTCGCATTAAAAATACGCCAAATCCGCCGAATAATCCAGGGAGAATTAATGCAGGGAATGTATTTACTAAATGTAATTCCCTCATCAAGAAAAATAATGGAATAATGTTAACTTGTGGGGGAATCATCATGGTTACAAGGATTACGAGAAACCAAAAGTTTTTGTATTTGAAATTTAATCTTGCAAATGCATAACCCGCAAGTGCGGAGATTATAACTTGTCCTATAGTTGTCAAAAGGGCAACAATCATGCTGTTTGCAAAATATCTTGTGATGGGAAGTTCTTTAAATACATGTCTAAAGTTTTCAAAAGTCAAATTTGTATGAAAAAACACGCCACTAGTGTTGAAAATGTCATTACTTGGGGTTAATGCTAAATTAAGCATTGCGAAAAATGGAAACAGCATGCTTAATGAAATTATTATCAAAGATAAATATCCAAGTGTAAGAGCAAATTTTTTCATTAGTTTTATTATACACAAGTTAAGCTATTGTTCAATAAAGTATCTTTTGTAACAATCATTTCATATTTGAGGTACATGTGGTTTTTGATAAATTTTTGGGTTATAATAGTGTCATTAGGATAATATTACAAACCACGTTTGAAATAATAAATAGCTGAAAGTCAAGCGTGAAAAAGCAGATTAGGGAACGGAGTTTTGAACTCACGTAAATTCATATATCAACTATCATTATCAATTTGTATACTTGTGGCAACCGCGACAAGCGTTTTTGCTATAGATAATAATTCTGCAAATCCTAATTCTCAAAGCAATCTAGCCCTATCTGAAATTAAACAAAATTCTAATACTCCAGAAGATGCTTTGCAAACTGAAAAGCAATATATTAAGGATATTGAAATTACTGGTACAAATATCGTAAAACCTAACTATGTACTAGACAAAATGATGTTGCATAGAGGCGATGTATACAATAGAGATTTGTTAAAAACAGATTTAACAAGAATTTATCAAATGGGTTTCTTTACAGATAAAATGAAGGCTGTACCAGTTGAAAACCCTGATCATACAATCACTTTAAAGATTATTGTTGAAGAAAATATCCCAGTTACAGATTTTACAATTGAAGGTAATACTGTTGTTTCAACTGAAGAAATATTATCCTATCTTTTACCCCTAAGAGGTCAACCTCAAAACGTAATTCAGATTAATGAAGCAATAGAAAATATCCAAAATTGTTACGCTCAAAAAGGGTATGTTCTAGCCAGAGTAAGCGAATTTGATGATGATCCTGACGGTGTAGTAAATTTAAAAATGTCAGAAGGTGTTATCAACAAAATCATGATTTCAGGTAATGAAAAGACAAAAGATTATGTAATTGAACGTAATATTTTGACAGAACCTGGAATGGTTTACAATGAAAATCTTATCAAAGCAGACTTGGTAAGACTTTACGCTACTCAAGCGTACAAAGATGTAAATCGTGATATTGAACAATCGTATGATGATCCTGAAAAGTATGATGTTACAATTACTGTTCAAGAGGCAAGAACTGCAACACTTTCAGTTGGTGGTGGTCTTGATTCTAGCACAGGTTTCTTTGGTTCTGTAGGTATTACCGACAACAACTTCAGAGGTAGAAATCAACGTGTTGGTTTAAACTTCTTAGCTGGTTCAGGTTTAATTTTGAACGATTCTTCAATTATTAGGCACGCCAATTTGCAAGCTGAGTTAAATTTCTTTGAACCTTATTTCTTGAATGCGGACACTTCATTAATGGGTAAAGTATTCTTTAGGGATTTTGGTTCATATCAAGTACCACTTGCAATTGAACAACGTTTTGGTGGTGAAGTTACGGTTGCTCGCCGTGGAAAAACAAATCCATATTTGACAGGCACATTTACTCTTGGCTTGGAAAATATCAAGATGCGTGAAGGTGACAGACGTGAAATTGAAAAGATGTATGCAAGTCATTATGTTCCAATTTCAGAACGTGCTAAACAGTTAGAAGGCGGACTATTCTTATCTCTAGCTCCAGGGCTCGTTTATGACTCTCGTGATACATTGGTTAATCCAAGACACGGTGTGTTTGCAAACTTGAAGTTTGAAGAAAATGTTGCAATGAATGGGTTTGATAAGACTCATGGCAAGTTAACAGGTGCTATTAAAAAGTACTTCCCTGTCATGAGCAAATCTGCATTCTCGTTAACAGCTAAAGCTGGTGGGGTAATTCACGGTCAAGACAAAATGCCAGAAGTTATGGACTACCGTCTAGGTGGACCTTATACGGTTAGAGGTTATAAGATGAGCGGTGTTGGTACAGGTTCTGCATTCGTAATGGGTTCAGCAGAATTAACAACTCCATTCTTGTTCTTAGATAGAATCAAAAAAGTTCCATTCTTTGATAACATCAAGCTAGCATTCTTCGTTGATGCTGGTAAAGTATTTGACCCAACACTTTCTACATACTTGTATGATAGACCAGGCTATGCAATTTCTGCTGGTGTTGGTGTGAAAGTATTTATTCCAGGTTTAGGACCGTTATCTATTGATTACGGTATTCCACTTACTAACCCAATGGGCGGCAGTAACAAGAGCGGTTACTTCACATTTGGTGTGGGTGACATGTTATATTAGTATATTAAATTTATTGGAGGTATATATGAAAAATTTAAGAAATTTGGCTTTAACTCTTACATTAGTATTGTTAATGTCTGTTAATGCAAAAGCTATGGCTGAAGGCGTTGGATTTATTGATTATAAAAAGGTCCAAGATAATTATGCCTATGCACAAACTGCAGCAAAAGAAATTGATGCTAAGGCTTTAGAATTACAACAATTTATCGTAGATAAAGAAAAACAATTTAAAGCTTTAGATACACCGTTAAAAAAACAAAATTTTGAAGAAAAAACAAAAAAAGAATTTGAAGCAAAACAATCTGCTTATGTAACTTTCAAATTAAAAAAAGAAGAAGATGTTTATAACAAAATTCAAGCAGCAGCAAAACAAGTATTAGTTGACCAAAAATTAGATGCTATTTTTGATTACCGTGTAATTTTTGTTGGTGGGCTTGATGTAACTGATTTGGTTATTAGCAAATTAAAAGGTAACAAATAATATAAAAAATAATATAGAGATAGGTTTATAAGGATAAGAAATAATGTTTAATAAAAATAAAAAATTACAATATGTAATCAAGACAGTTCCAAGCGAAAGCACATTGCCATTGCAAAATTTATTGAACGAAATGTCTGCTGATGGTTGGGAACTATACAGTATGAATGAAGTTGAAAGTGATGAAGGCTTCCAATTTAATTGCATATTTGTAAAAGATGCAGATGACGATAATGCATTTGATGATGTTGTAAATATTTCAGCATTCAAAAGTCAAATGGAAAAAATGCTTTCTGCAAAATTAACTCCTTATGAAACTTGTCGTGATATTCAAGCAAAAATAAGAGAACAAAAGAAAAAAATGGCAAAGATTAAAACTCAATTAGAACTTGAAGATGCAGGTTCATCTCAAAGAAAAACTTTGAATGATAAGATGTCAGCAGGCTTGAAGGAATTAGAAAACTTGCAACAAAACCTAATTAGAGCTATATCTCCAGATGCAATGTTTTCTTCTTTATCTTTAGAAAAATTCTCTATTCATTTGAATGAGGAAATCTTAGAATTTGTATCACCAGATAATGAAGCAGATTTATTGAGTGAAACTGTTAAGGTTCGTCAAAAGCTTGCTGACGATTTAGGTTATGTAATTCCTAAAATTGTGTTCCAAGATGATGAAATGCTTGCACCTTATGAATTTTCGATTAATGTAAGAGGTTTGAGCGTTTTGAACTCTTTTGTTTATCCAAAACATTTGATGTTCTTCCAAGATGATGTGAATGTTACATCTAAAAAGAAAGAATATTATCATGATACAGATGTAATTACAGGAAAGAAAATTGTTTGGATTCCAGAAGAAAAAACAAAAGATTTTTGGGAAAAAGGTCTAACACCTTCTGAATATATCGCAAGAGCTGTTGAATTTATTGCAATTAAATATATTGATGAGTTATTTGATTATGAAGATGTAAACAAATACATTGATATAGTTCAAGAAAAAAATCCATATTTAGTTGAAAATATTATTCCAGATTTTGTTTCAATTGCAGAATTAAGATATATTTTAGTAAGCTTAATCAGAGAAAAGGTTTCAATCAAAGATATTGTTTATGTATTCGAAAAAATTAATGATTTCTCAGATGAAGCAAGCAAAGAAGCTTTGTTAGATAAGATTAGATTTTCTTTAGCTAGATACATTGGTGCCAGATATGCAAATATTGAAGGTACAATACAAGGTTTAGAAATGTCTGAAAAAACTTTGGCATCAGTATTTGATAGCGCAGAAGATACAGATAATATTGTTAGAGTTGACGGAAGCAAAATTGAAAAAATTGCAATGAAACTTTTGAAATTTGCAAAAGAAAATAATTTAGACAATATAATTTTATCTGTACCAATCGAAATTCGTCACATGGTATTTATCGTGTTATCACAATATATCAACACTTTGACAGTATTAGCTCAAGAAGAAGTAACAAATTATTACAATTTTGAAGTAATTGGTGAAGTGTAGTAGCAAATTTTATTTTTAGGGACATTAAAAACAATATGAAAGTTACTGCAATTAAAAATCCTATTGTGCCAAAACGTGCTAATAGTGTGTCTTTTGAAAGAAAACTAAGGGAAGAAGAAAAGCCTGAATATACGCATGCAATAAAGGATGCGTTGGATTATTTGGGTGTAAAAAATATGAGTATGATTATTCATGGCTCAAGTTTTCCGTCTGATAAACGTGATACTTCAATTGGCTCACCTTATTCAAAGGGCGCAGATAAGTTTGTAGATTTTATCAAAATGAACGGCTTTAATTCTGTTCAATTAGGACCTGGAGGTTCAATTGGTAAAAAAGATCCGTCACCATATATTTCAAAAGTATTTGCAAAAAATGAAATGTTTATCGACTTAGAACCATTGAAAACTGCTAAATATGGCAGGATTTTGAGTGATGAAACATACAATCAATTAACAACAAAAAATAAAGAAACAAAAGACAAAAATTATAATTATACAGATTTTAACAAAGCGTTTAGCAACTACGATGTTGCAATGAAAGAGGCTTATTCAACATTTAAAACAAAATTAGCAAGTAACGACAAAGCTGCAGTAAAACTAAACAAAGAATTTAACAAGTTTAAAGAAGACAATAAGAGTTGGGTTGAAAACGACGGTTTATTTAAAGTTTTGACAAAAGTAAACGGTTCAGATGATTTTGAAAAATGGAATGAAACTGATAAAAATCTTCCACAAAACCTGAAAGCTGGTGATAAAAATGCAAAATCTCGTTACGACGAAATAATGGCAAAACACGGTGAGGAAGTTGAAAGAAACACATTCACTCAATTTATTGCAGACAAACAATTAAAAGATAATACAAAACATAGAAAAGAAATTGGTTTCAACTACATTGGTGACTTGTTAGTAGGCTTTAATCAAAGTGATGTTTGGTCTAATCAAGGCGCATTCTTGAAAGGTTGGAAATTGGGTTGCCCTTATGGTGGCGTTGATAATTCGCCTCAAACTTGGGGGATTCCTGTTTTAGATCCTAAAAAACTTCTTAATAATGATGGCTCTTTAGGTGAAAGTGGAAAACTTTTGAAAGAAAAAATTTCTTATTCTTTGAAAAACTATGATAATGTTAGAATTGACCACGCTTTAGGTTTGGTTGACCCTTATATTTATAAAGAAGATACTGTTCATAAAGCTCCAAACGGTGCTGTTCAACGTGATAGATTGTGGGCAAATAATGTTTCTTATATGCACGATATCGATCCAAACGGGAACTTTAAACAAGTTTTGAGCAAGATTGTTTTACCAACATTTAAGGAATTTGGTGTTGATAAAAACGAAGCAGTTTGGGAAGATTTAGGTTCTTCAACTCCAGCGTTTGATTGGGTTTATCACCAACAAGAAAACTTACCAGGTATAACTCAAACTCTTTGGAGCAGAGCAGAAAATGCTCCAAGAAAAGAAAATTGGAGTTTGGTAGTATCTCATGACTTTGAACCAGCAAGCGAAATGGTACAAAAGGATTGGGTAAGAAATTCTGATGCTTGGAATGTAGATTATCTTTCAGGTTACTTGAATCCAGATCCAGCAACTTCAAATGAAAGACAAAAATATAAAGAAGAAATTTCAAACAGCAAACAAAGTCGTGTAACTTCTAAATTTACAGAGTTGTTCCGCGGAACAAATAATTTGCAAATTATGTTCTCAGATTTCTTAGGTATTAATAAAACTTACAATGTAGGTGGTCAAGATAGCAAAGACAATTGGAAATTACGTGTAGATAACGATTTTGAAGATGATTATTATAGAGCATTACAAGACAAAAATAGTTATGCTTTAAATATGCCAGAAATTTTAGGTCAAGCTGTTAGAGCTAAAAAAGGTATGGCGGTTGCAAAAGTTAGTGGTGACCCTTACAAAGCAAATCAAATGCGTAATGAATTGGATGAAAAGTTAAATCCATTGTTAGGTAAGCTTGATAGCTTTAGTGAAATCTTGAAAGAAAAAGAAGAAGTTAAGGCTGTAGCACCCAAAAAAGTTGAAACAGTTAAAGTTGCACAAGAAGTAAAAAAATCAGAAGTTGCAGAAACAAAAAAAGAAGAAAAAACATCTTCAAAAAGTAAAAATGCCACTGCAGAAACAACTTTAGCTATAGCAGCAGGTATTGGCATTGTCGTTGCAGGTGCTAAAAAATTATACGACAAATTTAAGCACAGACATGATAAGCAACAAGTAGCTTAGATTTGATTTATATATATAAAATCTATTTCTTGAAATCTCTTTTTTGTGTGTTATAGTGTTTATACACATTTGAGAGGTTTATATGAAAAAGATTTTTGTTATTGTTTTGCTGTTTAGCATTTTAAATATTAGTATATTGCCATGTTATGCAAAAACAGTGAAGGTCCAAGCAAATACACCGATTGAATTTACAGTGTCTGAGGTTAAGTCTAGTGCTGATGCTGTAGTAGGTGAAAAAGTTTCAATAACCGTAGATAATGATGTTATTGTTAATGGTGTTAAGGTTTTTAAGACAGGCGCTAAAGGTTATCTGCTAGTAAACGATGTTCAAAAAAGAGCGTTTTGGGGACAAGGTGGAAAAATTATTGTTACTAGAGGTAAAGTTTTTGATGCAAATGGACAAGCTCACAGAATAGAATTTACAAAAGAATATGTGGGTAAAGATACAACTTGGTCAGTTGTAGTTGCAACTTTAGGTATAGCTACAGTAATCTTATTTCCTTTAGGACTATTTGGTTTTGTTAGGGGTAAAGATGCTGAAACTCTAATGAATGTGCCACTTGAGGCGAATATTTTAGATGAATTTTATTTTACACCTGCGTTGTAAGGTTTAAAAAGTGGAGTGTAGCAACGTTTTTCAACCTGTTAATTTGTGCTATGATATAACTACAGTAATTATTTATAAGGTATAAAAAATGAAATTATGCGTATTTTGCGGAACATTTAATCCAATACACAATGTTCACTTAGCGTTAGCAAATTATATCAGAACTCATTTTAAATTTGATACAATTTTGTTCATACCAGCTTACAAACCGCCACATAAACATATAGATGATGATTTAGCAAATCATCGTTTTGCAATGGTGAAACTAGCAATAGATGGTGTGAGTGGTTTTAATATTAGTAATATTGAGTTCAGGCATGAAAGATATTCTTACACTGTTAATACAATGGAAGAATTGTATAAAATGTTTCCAAGTATTGAAGGCAAAATAAGCTTTATTATTGGTACAGATGCATTTAGACAAATTGAAGATTGGTATGAAACAGATAAACTAAAAGAATTGGTTGATTTTGTCGTATTTCCAAGGGAAGAAAATTTTAGACCAGATTCTTTAGAACGATTGCGAAATGCAGGTTACAACTTTGTGTGTGTAGATATGCCTTTTATCAATGTGTCATCTACTGTTCTTAGAAGTAGAATTAAACACGGAAAACCGATTGGAAATCTTGTTCCAGCAAAAGTTCAAGAATATATAAAAAAACATGGTTTATATTTAGAGGATGAAGAAAAAACTAATGAAAAATAATGAAGAAATTAAAACTTGGCTTAAAGATAATTTAAATGAAGAAAGATATTTACACTCTTTGGGAACCGCCGATTGTGCGAGAGATTTGGCTAAAAGATATGGTTTAGATGAGGAAAAAGCATACCTTACTGGATTAATTCACGATTGTGCAAAATGTTATAAAAACGAAGATTTGAAAGAAATTATTGAAAATAAAATAGATTGCGACCCTGAAGAATTACTAAATCCAAAAACCTTTCACTCTCCTGCAGGTGCTTATGTTGCAAAAACTGAATTTGGGGTGGAAGATGAAGAAATTTTGTCAGCAATATATTGTCACACAGTTGGTAAATTAAAAATGACAACTTTTGAAAAAATTATATTTTTAGCTGATAAAATTGAGCCAAATACTCGAGATAAATCTTGGCGTGAAAAAGTTTATAAAATTTTAGATGAAGAAAACGGCTTAGATAAAGCCCTTATGGCCTGTTATGATTACACGATAAAAAGCCTTGTAGATAGACGTTTGAAAATTTGTCTTACAACTATAAAAATTTATAACGAATTACTTGATAATATCAAGGCATAAGTTTTCAAATACATTAAGTGATGCAACATTTGCAGTGATTTCTTTTTTTGCTAACTCAACAGCTTCAATGTCGTGCATTAATTTTAATTGAATTTGTTTACTATCAAGGTTATTTTTTAACAAAGAAAGCATATAGTTTTGCATTTCGTCTAAAGTTTTGATTGAATCAGACGAAACATCATTTAAATTTTTAGCTAGTTCAAAAACTTCTCCTCGTTCAAATTCATAATAGTTTTCAAAAATATTTTTAATGTTGTCCCATTTATATTCAGTAGCTTCAAAAGAAGGTACAAAGAAACATTGAGAGCGTGAAATTATTGTTGAAATCAAATCTTCTTTATCACGAGTTAAAAAGAAGAAGGTTGTTTTGGCTGGGGGCTCTTCAATTGTTTTTAAAAGAGCATTTGCAGCCTCTTCCTGAAAATTCAATCTATTCAAACCTTGGATATTGTCATCATTATCTCTGTCACAGAAAATGAATACGCGGTGAAAATCAGATGAAGTTAAGAGTGATTGTTTAATTTCTTGAGCTTGTCTAATTGAAATTACGGTTTTAGAGTCATCTCCCTCTGGTTTGTTATCAACTCGAGAAATAGTTAATACGGCAGGGTGTTCTTCCATTCTAATCCAATTACAATCAAGACAATTGCAGTCATAATTTTTGTCTTTTTTGCAGTTTAAAAGTCTTGCAATGTATAGTGCTAAATCATATTGAGCTTGAAGGTCATGCCCATATAGTAAAATACTATGTGCAATAGATTTGTCAGGGTTTTTAATTCCATTTTCAAAGTATTTTACTAAGAAGGGATACTTATCTAAGAAGTGCATTTTGCACCTCCATTTCAGCATCAATAGTTTTTCCTGACTTTATGTTGTATTCTGCGTTCGTTAGGTTTTCTTTAAGTTTAACTAAGTTTTTTAACTGTTGACCTCGGCTATTTTTCATAATTGCAGTAACTTGTTTTGCCGACATTCCTGTAATTGTAGCAATTTCTTCAACGGATTTGTTAGAATTTATTTTTAGCAAAATTCTTTTTCTTAAAATTGTTTGAATTGCTGATAAAATTTCTAGCGGGTGCTTTTTGTCTAAAAGTTTTTTATATTCAAAAAGAGCTTTGTCAAAATCTTGTGACATAATTAACTCAGAAAAATGGAATAAATCCTCGTTAGAAACACATATTTCTTTTACCATTGCTTTTGTAATATTTTTATCAGGGTATGCAAATAATTTTAGCTTGTCTAACTCGTAATCAAGTTCTCTTAAATGATTGCCAACACTTTCAATTAATTCATCAATAGCAGGTTGCTCAAGGGTTATGCCTTTTGATTTACCTTGTTTTTTTAACCATGCTGATAAGTCTTGTTTTCCATAATAATTTAATTGATAGCGTAAAAATTCTTGAGAATTGAATTTTGAAAGAATTTTGAAAATCTTTTTGCGTTTATCTATTTTTTTTCGCTCATCAACTGGATAATTTAAGTAAAATGCAATGTCACAGCCTTCCATATTGTTGGTCAAAGCAGTTTCAAGTTCTTTTAACTCGTTATCTTCAAAACTGATGGTCTTTTCCTTGTCTTCGCCATAAAAATATCTATTGCAATTTATTACGGTCAAAGTTTTTCCAAACATAATGCCTTGAGAGCGCACCGCAAGCATTAAATCTGGATATTTTGGATAATATAATTTTTTGAAATTTATAGATGCAAAATTCTTATCCAAGCCTTTTTTTAATGCTTCGATTGCTAAATCAATATTATAATCTTCATCACCGTAATAAAAATATACTGCCATAACTACGATTCAATCAATAAACTTGCTCCGATAACGCCAGCATTGTTGCCTAATTGCGCAGGGACAATTTCAACGGCTTCTGCAGAAACTGGCATTGCACGTTTCATAAGAGCTTCTTTTGTCGGTTTTAATAATAAATCTCCACAAGCAGCAACGCCACCACCGATAATAATTCTTTCAGGGTTTAATAGGTTAACAACGCTTGCTAAACCTGTTCCTAAGTATTCACCCATAAATTTGAAAATCATATTTGCAACGCCGTCACCTTGTTCTGCTGCTTTTGCTACGATGTAAG
Source organism: uncultured Candidatus Melainabacteria bacterium (assembly GCA_937895785.1). Classification (GTDB taxonomy): domain Bacteria; phylum Cyanobacteriota; class Vampirovibrionia; order Gastranaerophilales; family Gastranaerophilaceae; genus UBA6984. Next base: position 13,841 of record CALBKW010000091.1, read on the forward strand.
GAGTAATAACACCGTTTTCAGCCATTTCTCTGAATTTTGTAGATTTACCACCTTTTAAATATTCTTCTGCCATTGCAACAATTGATGGACCTGAAACATAAGCTTCTAAACAGCCATAATCACCACAACCACAAAGTTTGTCGCCGTTTGCAAATAATTTAATGTGACCGATTTCACCAGCCGTATTGCTTGCACCTCGTACAAGTTTGCCGTTGATTACGATACCTGAACCGATACCAGTACCAACTGTAATACAAACTAAGTTATCACAACCTTTACCAGCACCGTAGTTTAATTCGCCAAGAGTTGCAACACGAACATCGTTATCAATTCTTGTTGGAATGCCAAATTCTTTTTCAATAATATCTGTGATAGAAACGTTATTCCATCCAGGGATATTTGTTGAATGTTTTACAATACCTTTTTTGTAATCAATTTGTCCTGGAAAACCAAATCCGATACCTTCAACGTTAGCTTTTGAAGAATCTGTTTCGTCCATAAGTGTAACGATAGCTTGCTTCATGTTGTTAACTGTGTATTCATATCCCATTTCAGAACGAGTGGGTGTAGAATTTGAATATAAAATTTCGCCTTTAGGGCTAACAAGTGCAAATTTAATGTTAGTACCACCAACATCAATACCAATTCTATTTTTAGTCATCTTTAATACCTCTTTTTCTTACAATCATAATAAGACAAACAAGCAGGTTTGTCATGTGAAAAAAGAAAGAAATGGTTAAACATAGCGTCAATATTGAAAAGGCAATTTTTCAGACTTTGCGTAGGCTGAAGCGGAGCGAAACGCCGAAATAGCGAGGATATAGTGAATGACAACGATAGTGAAATGAACGACATGTCCGAGTGGAGCAATAGTCTGAACATAGTGTCAATACTGAAAAGGCAATTTTTTGAACTTTCGGTAGGGCGCCGCGTGCGCATGCGCACCCAGCCCGTATGTTGTCGTGGAATGTTACTTCCACGACATCCCGAATAGTTCAAACCTGCATGAATACTGAAAAGGCAATTTTTTTCAATAAAAATACTTAATATAAGAGTAAGCGATAAGCAACCAAAACAATTTAATAAAAAGGATATAAAGATATTGGTACATCAATTTATATGTACTGATACAAACAAAGATTTTTATACTCTCTCTCTTAATATCCTCGTGTTTATTTAATGTCTGCCAATTCTATTGACAGACTTTTTATTGCGTTTTTGTAGGACCACCGTATGCACAGCTCTACCAGAAATCCACAATTAAGGGTGACATAGAGGTGAATTTCTACCTTTTCGTCCTTACCTATTTAATGCAAATCTGACAACTTGCGCCACCAAAAAGCATTGAGTGTTTTTCTTTTAGGCTTAGGTTGTGACGTTCAAATAGTTCAACCAACGCTGTTTCATCAAAAAATAATTTTTTTGATTTAACTAAATACTCATAGGGTAAACTGTCTTTATAAAATATTTTCACCAAATGTGGAACGATGATATCAAAAAGAATATCACCTAAAATGTTTTTTTTGCCAAAATCAAGGTGCATAAAAAGTCCGTTAGGTTTTAGAACTCTACAAATTTCATCAAGAGCTTTGTCGTAATTTTCAATGTTTCTAAGACCAAAGCTTATAGTTACTAAATCAAAAGAGTTGTCTGCAAATGGTAAATTCGTACAATCACCTTCCAAGAAATTAACCCAAGGAAACTTTTTGCGTGCAATCTCTAACATTTTTTCTGAAAAATCAAGTCCAGTAACTTCGCAAGATTTATCTATAAATCCTGCAATATCACCAGTCCCAGTGCAAAGGTCAAGAACTTTTGCACAATGTGCATTTAAAAAATTAACAGCTTGTTTTTTTATCCTAACGTGTTGCCCAAAAGACATAAGGTTATTGTTAATGTCATAAACTTTTGCGATTTGGTTAAACATTTCTTTAATTTTTTGTGGGTTTTTGTTCATAAATAAAACATAACTGATTGATTAAGTTTTGTAAACCCACATGTGGAAATTTCATAACAAATCATTAAGAAATAGCTACATCAAATAGATGATTTTGAATTTTGCCTGTAATACAAAAAGATTAAATTTAAAGAATTTACTAAAAATATATACAAGAAAGACGAAAAAGAGAGAAGAATAAATAAAAGCGAGGTGTATTATGAACGGATTTAATTCTGTAAATTTCAATTCACAAATTCCATCAATGCGTACTTATGACACAGGCATGCGCTTTGGTAGAGTTTCAAATATTGAAGACAATCCAGTCGGAAAACAAAGTTTTCAAGACGTAATGACAAATATGGTTTCAAACGTAAATGAACAAATGAACAAGCCTGATGACTTGTTGGCAAAAGCTGCGAGCGGTGATCAAGGTGTTGATGTTCACGATGTAATGATTGCAATGTCACAAGCTGAGGTAACTTTGACAGTTGCAACAAACGCTGTTTCAAAAGTCATTCAAGCGTATGATAAAATTACACAAATTCAAGTATAGAATGATAATGCAAAGTAATAATATTAATTAATAATAAACGAATAAAAAATCTTTAAAGACTGAGCAGGGGAAATATGGACTTTAAGAAAATTTTAGAAAACAAACCTTTATTATATGGAATTATCGCAGCGGTAGTAGTAATACTAGCGCTGGGAATAATGTCTGCAATTATGATTGCTGGCAATAAAGCAAATTCAAGCGAAGCTAAAATGGTAAGCGAAAAACCTATTCAAGAGGATATGGTTTTATTGACTACTGATAACATTGGTAAGGCTATTGAAATCCAAGCTATGTTGGCAAAAATTGGCATTACAGCTTCAAGAAGTTTGGATGGTACAAAATCTTCAATTGTATTGAGAAAGGGTACTTATAACCAAAGTCAACGTGATGCTGCCTTATTAGAAATTGTTAAGAGTGGTTTGATGGACCAAAATGTTGGCTTGGAAATTTTCGATAAGGGCGATTTCACTTCAACAAAAGATGATAAAAGGATTCGTTTAGCAAGAGCTATTAATGGCGAACTTGCAAGATTAATTCGTAAAATGGATGGTATTGATAATGCATCAGTATTTATCTCTATTCCAGAACAAACAATGTTCTCTTCTATGCAAAAACCTGTTACAGCAACAGTTCAATTAACAACAAAACTTTCTGGTGAAAAATTACCACCTTTAAAAATAAAGGCAATAACTAACTTGTTATTGGGTAGTGTTGCAGGCTTAACTGCAGATAATATTTCAATCACAGATACAAGCGGTAATGTTTATTCTAGCATTATCGGAGCTGAAGATGAAATGTTACAAAAGGTTGAAGAAAATGATAAATACATGCAACAAAAAGTTAACGCTCAGTTAGACAGATTAATTGGTAAGGGTAACTTCATTGCAACAGTAAGTACTTCATTAAAACAATCACCTGTTGAAAAATCAAGTATTATCTATGATCCAAATCAAAAAGCATCAGTTTCTGAACAAACTTTCGTTGAAGGTTTGGGTGATGAATCATCAGATAATAGCAGAGGTTCAGGCAGAGCAAATGCCGTAAGTGTATACTTGCCAAATGGTTTAGTAACTCCAGGTTCTGCAAGCCAAGCGTCAGCTTCATCTCAAAACAGAAATTACTCAAGAAGAGCAAGAGAAACTCAATATGGTGTTTCAAAAACTCAAATTAATGAATACATGAAACCAGGGGTAATTGAAGAAATTTCAATCGCAGTAACATTGGAAAAGAACTCATTACCTGCAGATACAACTCTTGAAGAATTGAAAGAATTAATTGCAAGAGCAGCAAGTCCAAAAGTTAAACCTGAAAATGTAACAATTGCTTTGTCAGAAACAATTGAACCATATTTAGCAACCGACAGACCAGAAAACTTACCAAAGAAAGACGAATCAGGTAATCCTTGGTGGTTAGTTCTAGCAATGGTCGGTGTATGCTTAACAGGTGGTTATGCGGTTGTATCAAGCAAATTGAAAGCAAGCCAAATCGCACATCAACAAGAAATGCAACAATTGAGAAACATTGCAAACGAACAAGATGCACAATTACGTGATATGAATATGAAGGCAGCAGAATTGATTGAACGTCAATCTCAATTACAACAAGGTTTGATTGAACAACAACAAAGAGAAATGGTGCCACAAATTCCACCACAAGTAATTGATGAAGCACTTGCAGCAATTCGCTCAGATGTTGATTCACTTGATCCAAATGAAACAGGAGAAAAGATTAGAAGCTGGATTGAGTCTTAACTCACATAATCTTAAAATTAAAAAGGTAAAGAAACGGATTTCAAAATAAAATGCCAATAGAAGGATTTGATCATAAACAATTTGCAAACGATTTAGCATCACAAGCTGTAGAACTTGTGCCAAAGGACTTTGACGATTTTCAAAAGGATTATGTCGTAAAGACCTTGGTAAACTTTGCTGGTTTAGCTGGTGAAGCAATTTCAAACGATGCAGAGGCTGGATTTAATGCAGAACAGGCAATTCTGTTAACTCAAATCATTGCAGAATGGTCATTCCATAAATCTGTAGACTTGATTCGTTCTGGTATTCAACCTGAATATTGGGATGGTGTAATGCAAAAGATTGCATTCACAATCTTTGATATTGGTAAACAATCAATTAAACAAAATTTACCACAAGATCAAATTTTGGAACTTATCGAACATCACGTAATACAAGCTTATCAAGCTGCATTAGATGAGTTGCAACAACGTGGTATCATTGATGAAGAGTTAAAAGAACAAGCTGAAAAACAAAATAACTTGAATCAATTGCTTGAAGAAGTTGAGGCTCAACAAGAGGCAGAACGCCAAGCGCAAGCCCAACAAGAAGCACAACAAGCTCAACAACAGCAACAGGGTGGTGTTCCAGCTCCACAGCAAGCTCAATTGCCAGCAGGCGATAAAAAAGCATTCAAGTTAGCATCATTAGCATTGCTGTTGAGGACTTTATCTCAAGACAAAGTTTCTTCAATTTTGAATAAATTTAACCCTCAAGATGCACAACTTGTAATTCAATATATGCAAATGCCAGATTTGAATCAAAGAGTTGATGCAAATACAGCAATTCAATGTTTAAAAGAAATTAAAACGAACTTGCCAAGTAAAAATTCGACAAGTCCAAACCAACTTGTATACAGAATTAGAAATGCTTTGAAAAATTCTACAAGAGAAAAAGTTGAAGTAATGATAAGAAATGAACGGTTGAATGTTAAAAGGTTTGTAACAAGCGCTCTACAAGGCGAATTATATGAACTTCCTCCAAAAGTTTCTAACATTATTGCCCAACATATTGAATGTAGTGTATAATATAATCAATCATGATTATTAAAAAGCAAAATAAATCAAATGAGCAACGTGCGCAACAGGTTGTACAACCTCAAGCGACAATGCCTCAACAACAGGCAGTAGTTCAACCTCAACCAATACCAGAGGTTGAAGCTCCTATTGATTTGTTTGATTTAGACAACATTGATTTTTCACAAAGACAAGAACGTCGTCGAGGGGATAGACGACGTGGTTATCGTCGTATTGATGATAGAAATCTTATTTCAAGAGCGCAAGAAGAAGCTGATACAATTAAAGAAACAGCAGCTAAAGAAGGTTACAGAGCGGGAATTGAACAAGCCGAAAGCGATATTATTGCTTTACGTAGCAAAATAGCTGATTTTATTAGTTCAAAACAAGAAGTTTTTGAATTTATTGCGCCAGATATTTTAGAGATAAGTGTTGATATTGCAAGAAAAATCATTAAAAAAGAAGTTGAGCAAGATCCTCAGGTAATCTTGAACTCAATTGTAGATGTAATGCGAACTTTATCAAAAGAAGAACCTCGTATTACAGTAAAACTAAATCCATTGCAAGTGGATTTGGTTAAAACAGAATTACCTGAATATATTTCTTCAATGGGTATTGATGCTAAAATAACAGTAGTTGGCGATGATACAATTGAAGAAGGTGGCTGTATCTTGAATACGAATAACGGAATTGTTGATGCGTCGATAGATACACAGTTAGAAATAATTAAAGAAGCATTGAAAGGTATGTAATGGCAGCACCGCAAGGAGGAAGTCAACCTATAAGCGAATTTGCGTTAGCAGGGTTTGTATTAACCCTGATACTTATCTTGCTTATGGAAATGCCAAACTGGGTTATTAACTTTTCAATCAGTATGAATATTACACTTGGGGTTGTCTTAATGATGATAGCCCTGTACGTACAGAAACCTTTGGAATTAGCGGCATTCCCGTCAATTATCCTTCTAGGTACAATGTTTCGTTTGATTTTGTCAATTGCATCTACTCGTTTGATTTTAGCAAAGGGTGATGCGGGTGAAGTTGTATCTGCATTCGGACACTTTGTAACCGGTGGTAACATGGTTGTAGGGGTAGTAATCTTCTTGATTATTACAATTGTACAGTTCATGGTAATCACAAAGGGTGCTGAACGTATCGCCGAAGTATCTGCCAGATTCGCCTTAGATGCGATGCCAGGTAAACAAATGACAATCGATGCCGATTTCAATGCAGGTTTAATTTCTCCAGAAGAAGCGGTTAAACGTCGTGAGGACTTACAAAGAGAATCAAGTTTATTCGGTTCTATGGATGGTTCTATGAAGTTCGTAAAAGGGGATACAATTGCGGGCTTGATTATTACGATTATCAACATTGTTGGTGGTTTGTGCGTAGGTTGTTTGATGAACCAAATGGCTCCAGCAGATGCCGTTTCAAAATATACAATCTTAACTATTGGTGATGGTTTGTCATCTCAATTGCCATCTCTATTGATGTCAATCGCAGCAGGTATTTTTATGACTCGTGCCTCTGGTGCAAACTCATTAGGTTCTGATTTGGTTGTTCAAATTACAAGCAAACCAAATCCTCTATTCTTGGCAGCAGGTTTTTTAATTTTGATTGCTTTGTCTAGCCCTGTAACGGGCTTACCTTGGTTACCTTTTATTTTGTTTGCAGGTGGTTTGATTGTCGCTGGTTTGTCAGTTCTTGTTAATGCTGACGTTCAATCGCAATTGGGACAATTGGAAAGTGTACGTCAAAACATGCAAGACCTTGTTAACCCTAATAGAATGTATGAAAGACTTGGTGTTGATGTATTGAGTTTGCAGGTAGGCGCAGGTTTACTTGTAATTGCTGACCCTGACCAAGAAGGTCAATTGCTTGCAAAAATTGCCGCTTTAAGACAACGTGTAACTGATGAATTAGGTTACATTTTGCCGAATATCAGAATTATGGACTCATCAGCCTTAGAAGCTAATGAATATTTGATTGCAATTCGTGGTAATACAGTTGCGACAGGTTTTGTATACCCAGGAAAATACATGGTAATTGCTGACCAATGGGATTCTGTAAAAACAGAAGTTCCTGATGATGCAATTGTAGGTGTTGATCCAACTTACCAAACTCAAGCATATTGGGTTTCTGAAGAAGATGCAAAATCAACAAAAGCAATTACTGCTGTTGATGCAACAGATGTTGTAATCACTCACTTACAAGAAATTACAAGAAAACACGTTGACGATATTATGACAAAAACAGACGTGTTAAAATTAATGGAATTAGTACGTTCTCAAGACCCTACTCTTGTAAACGATTTGGTTCCAACAATTATTTCTACAAGTGATTTGAGAAAAATCTTTGTAAATTTAATTAGAGAAAAAGTTTCAATCAAAGATATTATCTTCATATTTGAACGTCTATGTGACTATGCAAGATTTTCAAAAGAACCAGATATTTTGTCTGAACGTCTGAGAGCTGCGTTAGGTCGTCAAATCTGTTTGGGTAACGTTCAAGAGGATAAAGTTTTATATGCATTGACGCTTTCTCCTGAATGGGAAAAAGTTTTGGATGATAGTTGTCAAAGAACTGAACTTGGTACAATGTTCTTGTTAAATCCAATGCAAGTTCAAGAACTTATTGAAACAACCGCAGCAACATTGATGAATGCTCACCAAAATATTGGCAAACAACCTGTAATTTTGTGTTCTCCAAGAATTAGATTACCTCTGTTCCAATTGTTAGAACGTCATATTCCAACAATTGTTGTAATTTCATATTCTGAATTGATTACAGATATTAAGGTAGAAGCTGTAGATACAATTGGTGAAAGCTATATGCAACAAGAACAACAAATGTAACTAGAAGATTATGATTAAAAAGTTTTTATTATTTTTAATTAAAATTTATCAAAGTATTTCAAAATACACACCTCCAGTATGCAGATTTACACCAACTTGTTCTGAGTATACGCGTCAAGCAATAGAAAAATATGGTGTACTGAAAGGTGTATGGTTAGGTATAAAGCGAATTTGCAAATGTCATCCTTTTCACCCAGGAGGGTATGACCCTTTGCCATAATGACGACACCCACAAGCTTATTATTGTTTCAATAAAATCATCTTGCCCAAGTATAATTAATTATGTTATACTTAACCCATTATGAAAGAAATATTTAATAAAATAACGTTAATCGCAGAAAAAATCAAAAACTTTATTTGTGCAGAACGCACAATGACTGTAATTTTTTATACTTTGCTATTTTTATGTAGCGCAGCAATTGCATTAAAATCAAAGAATTACGACTTTGATATGTGGGCTAGATTAATTGCAGGTATGGCAGTTGTTCAGACGGGTCATGTTGCAAAGTTTGATTTTTATTCATATACACCAACTCACGCCTGGTATGACCACGAATGGGGTTCTAGTGTGGTATTTTATTTAGTTAACAGCACATTCGGACATCTGGGTCTTTTATTTTTGCAAGTTATGCTAGTATTTTTAACAATGCTATTTCTTGTTAAAGCAGTTCAAGTTCGATGTGGTGACAGATATAACTACAAGAACTTACTAATATATTTTATTATATTAAATTCATTTATGGTTACTTATTCGTCAATGATAAGATGCCATTCGTTCACGTTTATGTTTTTTGCGTTTGAACTATTTATCCTTGAATTAGTACGTAAAAAAGAAAACTATAAATTACTATATATATTCCCACCATTGTTTTTAATTTGGGGAAATATGCATGGCGGTGTATGTTCAGGGTTAGGCTTATTGGCACTATATGCTATAGGTGAAGCTTTAAATAAGAAACCATTTAAACATTACCTCATTTTGGCATTTGTTTGTTTTGCAATGTTATTTATAAACCCTTATGGTTATAAGTATGTAATCTTTTTGATTAAAGCTGCAACAATGCCTCGTCCAGATATTGTTGAATGGTGGTGGATTTTCCATAAATTTAATTATAAAATATTTATGGTATTCAAATTATCAGCTTTGTTCTACATATTGTTAGAATTGACAAAGGTAAGAAAAAATCCTACAAGTTACGCAACAATTGATAAGACTAAGTTTATTGTAATGTTGGTAACCCTATATCTTGCAATATCTCACGTAAAAATGATGCCATTCTTTGCTCTTACTGCAACAGCATATTGTTACGAAGATATATATTTAATGTTCAAAAACTTTAGATTTCCAAAATGGTGTATGCCAGCATTGTACATTACATTGTTTGGTTATTCTTTAGGGATGTTATCATTACATGATTACAAATTAATGGTAAACTTTAAAACTTATCCCGTAATGGAAGTTGAGTTTATTCGTGCAAATCATATCAGCGGAAGATTATTGACAAACTTTGGTATCGGAAGTTTTGCCGCATATAAACTTTATCCTCAAAATAAAATTTATATGGATGGTCGTTATGAAGAAGTTTACAACGAAGATTTGATGAAGGATTTGGGTTCTATTTATACGATGGACGAAAATATTTCAAATTTATTCCGTAAAAATATGCCTGAAATTATTATTCTTGAAAAGGGTTATCCTTTGTTTGAAATCTTGCAACAGAAAAATTCAGGCTGGAACTTAGTATTTACAGGTCTAAATTACGGAGTTTTTGTTTGTGATGCAAAATATAAACCAAACTTTGAACCACCAAGTACAGATTTAAAAGACTACTATAAAAATACAATTTTAAATACAATGATTACATTTAAAGGTGAAAATAAAGTTGATATTGATGCTGTAAATAGAGGTGAATATACAACAATCGTACCTGCAGAACTTCTTGAGTTCCATACACCAAAGTTTATTCAAAAAATCAAAAACTTTACAAATAATAAATCAGAGGCTAAAAAATAATGGAAGACAACGCTTATAAATATACATGTATATTTGGAGGTGGTGCAATTAGAGGTGTTGCTTACGTCGGCGCATTGAAGGCTTTAGATGAGTTAGGTGTAAAAATTCAGACTTTGGCGGGTTCTTCAGTCGGTTCAATCATAGCCTCTCTTTTGGCTGTAGGATACACAACTGATGAAATTTATGAAATTATAATAGGCGTAAATTTTGATTTGTTTAGGGATATTCATTTTGGTTTTGGTAAAACTTTTGCTCTTTCAAAGGGTGAGGTTTTCTTGGAATGGTTAAGAGAAGTTATAGAAAAGAAATTTTACGGCAAAAAATACAAAAAAGGCGCAAATCCAACTGTAAAATTTAAAGATTTGAATAAAGATTTAGTAATTATCACAACTGATTTGACAAACTTTAAATGTAAGGAGTTT
>CALBKW010000092.1 GCA_937895785.1 uncultured Candidatus Melainabacteria bacterium
AAGCTAAAACATAAACAATTGGAATACCCATCATTGCGTAAACTGGCATCATAGCACCTGAAGTACAAGCCATTGAACCAGCCATTGAAGCAAGTAATTCTGAACGAGTTAATTTTGCCAAGTAAGGTTTAATCATAATTTGTGCTGTAACTTGACCTACAAATGCACTTGCTACGTTTGATAAAGCTTCTGCACCACTAACCTTCATTAGTTTGTTCATCGCTTTACCTAAAACAGTAACAACTCTTTGCATGATTCCGTAGTAGTAAAGGATGTTTACTATCATCATCATAAATACTGTTGCACTGATTAATTGGAATGCAAATGGGATTGAACAACCAAACACTGTTCCCATTTGTTTATCATCTAGTAATGGACCATAAACGAATTTACCACCAACATTAGCAAACTCTAAAAGTTTAACGATTACTTCACCTAACCATAAAAATATCTTTTGACCAACAGGCACCTTAAAAATAAAAATACCAAAAATGATTTGTAGAGCTAAACCCACACCTACTGTTTTGTAGTTGATAGCCTTTCTGTTATTAGACAATGCAAATGCAATTGCTAACAAAATGACCATACCAATGATGCCAATAAAACGTTCCATTACTTCTCCTTATAAAATAATAACTATATATCAATTGTACTAAAAAGGTAGTTAAAAAGTTTATTTTGTAAAAGGAATGTTTACAAATGGATTTATTTTTTAAAATAAATATAATAATTAGTATGGTTAGATGTAAACAACTTTTAGCAAGTGTTATATTAAGTTCATATTTTTTAAGCAGTGGATTAGCATTAGCTGATACATTCCAAGGTCATGCAGAAATGTTTGACCAAAAGACCTTAGACCAATCAGAACTTTTTACTGGAAAAGTTGACATCATAGATCAAAAAGATGTAATCAAAATGACCGTTTCGCAAGTTATTGACGGCAACATTTCAATTGAAGGCGACGAGTTTTTCGCAGAAGTTGTAAGTGACGTTTCAGGCGATAGTGGTGTAATGCTTCCTAAAGGAACGATTGCCCACGGTATAATTAAGGAACAATCTGGAGCAAAACGACTTGGACGTAACGGCTACATAAGCCTTGATTTTGACTACCTCGTAACCCCAGATGGCAGAGAAATTCCAATCGAAGGTAAAATGTCTACAAGAATGCACCCTGTTGTTGAAGCTGGTAAAATTGTAGCGCAAGACGTTGGTTACACAGCGGCTGGCGGTGTTGTTGGCGGATTTCTTGCTCTTAATTTGTTTGGTATAGAAGCTGCTATAGCATCACAAGGTTACACAGTTTTAGGTGGTGCAGCCGTTGGTGGTACCGTTGGCTTAGGCATGGCTTTGTGGCGCAAAGGTAAAGATGTTTTGATTGCTCCAGGGGACGAAATCAGGGTAAAAATAAACGGTAAACTAGAGCTTCCTGTTTACAAAGATACCGCATTAAAACAACACGAAATATTTTACCCAGGTTTGAAAGTGAAAATTACTAACATTGTTCACGAAAAAGACCCATTTGGAGAAGCGAATACAATCACATTAACAATCTCAATATCAAATCTAACAGACAAAACACTTTCTGGTATGGATTTGGCTTTGGTTAATGATTATAACAATGTTTTTCACCCATCAATTTTTGGTGATACAAACTTGATGTTCAAGCAAATTAAACCAGGGGACAGAGTCGCAGGCAGAATTTCGTTCACGGTTGATAATATCAACCGAAGTTTTTGGTTAACATGTTATGATATTCGCTCTAAAAAGACATTAATGAAAATGTCAGTTGATAACGCATACAAAAATGTGCCAGAAAAGGTTAAAAAGAAAAACGATAAACTAAAGCAAAAGCCAAACTACTACAAAGAACGCGACCCATTTGAAGTGTAGTCATATCAAATATCCTGCCATTTCGTGGTTTAAGTTTAGTAGATTTATGTGTAATTTGTTAGCTTATAAGATGCTGAAACAAGTTCAGCATGACATAAGGGTTGTGTTTCTTTCAACGTCACCCTAATTTTATTTCAAGGTTGCATGGTTTACTTGGGAAAAGTATCTATTTAATCCATTTTGCTTTTAGTTGGTTCAATGTACCATTTGATTTTGAATTAGAGATAAAACCATCAAGTAATTCAAGAACTCGTGTACTTTCAGTACCTTTTCTTAATGCAATACCATAAGGTTCTTGTGTATATTTTTGACTAATAGAAGTCAAGGAAGAATCTTTTAACTTATATCCCATTAAAACTGTGTCATCCATTGCAACTCCGTCGACAAGCCCTTGATTTAAAGCATCTACAGCTTCATCATAAGTTTTAAAGCCAGTAATTAAAGCGGCAGGAGCAACAGTTCTGACACCTTCATTTGCGGTTGTTCCAAAAACAACACCAATCTTTTTGGCTTTGAAATCATACAATGATTTAATTTTACTTGATTTTTTAACCAAAACTGTTTGACCTGCGATATAATAAGGTTCTGTAAAATCAACCATTGCCAAACGTGATGTATTTATTGTCATTGTAGCAATAATCATATCAGCTTGACCTGAATTTAGCATTGAAATTCTGTTTGCAGGTGTTACAGAAACAAATTCAACGGCATTTTCATCACCCAATAATCTTGAAGCAATTTTCTTTGCTAAGTCAATCTCAAGACCAGTATAATTACCGTCTTTATCCTTCACGCTGAATGGAGGAATGTTATCTTTTACACCTACAACAATTTTTCCACGTTGTTGAATTACATCATACAAGTCCATTGGTTGTTGTTTTTTACCACATGCAACCGCAAAAACAGATATTAAAATTATTATTAATAAGTTAGCTAAAATCTTTTTCATAATAATTTTAATAAAGCATAAATAATTTCATTTGTAAATCATTTTTGCTATATAATGTAAATACTCAAAATCACACATAGACACTAGGATTAATTATGAAAAAGAAAATTAGTATTATTGGTTCAACAGGTTCTATCGGAACTCAATCTTTGGAAGTTATTGAAAAACTACAAGACAAATTTGAGATTATTGCGCTTGCTGGAGGTTCTAATGTTGAACTTTTGAACAAGCAAATAGAAAAATTCAGACCTAAATATGTTTGTTTAGGCAAGGAAAATAGCGAACTTAACACCCAAGGTGCAAAAGCACTTTATGGTGATGAAGGTTTACAAGAAATCTGCTCGAACAAAGAAAACGATATTATTTTAGTTGCAGTATCAGGCAAAATTGGACTTAAACCAACACTTTCGGCTATTGCAAATGGCATTGACATCGCTCTTGCAAACAAAGAAACACTAGTTATGGCTGGCGATATCGTTATGAAAAAAGCAAAAGAAGCGGGAGTTAAAATTTTGCCAGTAGATAGCGAACACTCTGCAATTTTCCAATGTATCCACGGAGAGTTAGAAAAGGTTGATAATTTAATCATCACAGCCTCTGGTGGTCCATTCTTACATAAATCTATTGATGAAATTAAGCATGCAACTGTCGAACAAGCCCTTGCACACCCTCGTTGGAACATGGGCAAAAAAATTACCGTTGACAGTGCAACACTTATGAATAAAGGGTTAGAAATTATTGAAGCTCACCACTTATTCGGCATGGATTACAACCACATAAAAGTTGTGGTTCACCCACAAAGTTATGTTCACTCGGCAGTTGAATGGAAAGACGGTAGCATTATGGCTCAAATTGGCGTTCCAAGCATGCATATTCCAATTCAATACGCAATTTGCTATCCTGATAGACCAGAAGGTATCAAATCACGTAGTTTCAGTTTTGCTGATGCAGTTAAATTCGATTTTCTAAAACCTGATTTTGAAAAGTTCCCTTGTATGGCGTTGGCTTATGAAGCTGGCAGAACAGGAGGAAGTGCAACAACTTGTATGAATGCAGCAAATGAAGAAGCTGTTTACGCATTCTTAAACGGTAAAATTACACTTTACGACATCTACACAACTGTTGAAAAAATTTACCGCCAACACAAGGTCGTTAAAAATCCAGACATAGACGAAATCTTTGCCATTGACAAGGAAATTAGAGAAAAAACTAAAGAATTATTCAAATAATAAAATATATTTTATATATAGCGCGCCATTCGTCAAGACGAATGGCGCGCTTTTATTAATTCAGAAATAATATTATTAACTTTTGTAACATAAATTGAACTAAACTCTAAAGATTTCTTGTTGACATGTCGATGTATAAAATGTGAGAGATATGTGAAAAACCAAAAGGAGTATTGATATGAGACAAACTAATTATACAAGATTTAAAAATGCATTAGAAGAACAAAAAACAATTAATTTCGTTAACTTGAAAAAAGATATCGAAACAATTAAATGCTTTATTGAAAAGACATTAGATATGGCATTAGAATCAACACAAACTACTGTTGAACGTGACTATAATGTTTCTTCACTTTAAAAATTAGCTATTAGATTAGGGGTAATCTACCTTAAAAAGTTTAAGGTACACGAAAAACGCCGAGTTTCAACTGAAACTCGGCGTTTTTCTTTATTTTATATTTTGTTATTAAGCTAAACCATTTGCTGCTGCCATAAAGTCTTTGTTATAGTAATCTAAAGCACTGTTGCTTGTGAAACTTGGAGTTGCTGTAGCTGTTGTTGTAAATGGGTTTGATGTGCCATATACGCTTTGAGCTGTTTGTGATTGAAGACCTTGGCTAGCTTGAGATTGCAATTGTTGAGGTCTTGCTTGAGTCATTGTTGCTGTTGAAGTACCTGAAGCAACTGAAGCTAAACTATTATATGCAATTCTTGAATCGCCATCAGTAACGCCTTCTTCATTTAATCTTTGAGAAGCTGCACCTACAACTTGGTTTAATACAGTGCCATTAGTTTGTGCTGCTTGAGCTAATTGTTGAGCTTGTCTTTCTTGAGCTAAAACCAATTCATCTTTACCAACAACGGCTTCAGCACCTTTTTTAGCTAATTTGCTACCTAAAGTACCACCGATTAATGAACAGATTGTACCAATAGCTGCGCCTGCAACTGCACCGATTGCTGTACCAGCACCAGGGATAATTGAACCGATTGCTGCACCGATTTTAGTACCTAAAGCTGCACCTGCAACCCAACCACCAACTGAAGCTACTGTTTTAACTGCAGATTTACCAACTTGTTTCATACCAGCTTTAACGCCTAATTGTTTAAATGTTGGAACAACGTTTGTGATTGTTTCAGTAGCACCTTCAAGAACTAACATTGCAGGACCACCTTGTGATTTAAATGTGTTCCAGCATGCGCTTCCAACTTTGCTACCTGCTGCTGCTGTATTAATTGCTGCTGAAGCTTTATTAAAACCTAAGAAATTTTTAGTTTTACCCCACCAGCCAGTTGCAGTTGTTGCTGCTTCTGTTGCTGCTGCTGCATTTGCTTTGCATAATAATTGGTTTGCTGTTGTATAAGCATGAGCAGAACCTGTTTGACCTAATGTTTCAGCAGCAATTTTTGCTTGGTTATATAAACCTTGAGTTGATTGTGACATTGTTGCTAATTTTTCTGCTGATGGCATTGCTGCTAACAAATCTGCAGATGAAGTTGCATGTGTAACAGCGCTAATACCTTTTGTAAATGTATCTTGAGTTCTATATAAGTTTGATAATTGTCTTGCTGCTTCTGCTTGAGATTTTAAAGTAGCTGCATAATTACCTTTATTATTTCTTAACCATTGAGCACCTTGAACAACCAAGTTACCAGCGCAACCTGCCATTAAGTCAGAACCGTTAATTGTTGGTTGGTGTGAAATTGCAACACCTGTAGCATATTTTGCTAGGTTTTCTATATCTCGTGGTGAATAGTAAGTATTTCCTGTAAAGTTTACATTCACGTTGTTAGTCATTTTAATTAATCCTCTTTAAAACTCTCGTACTTATATAAAGTATTTTTTTCAAAAAAAATTGCCTTTTAGAAAAGAGGATTGTTAACTTTTGTTAACAATCCTCTCTTAGACTTATTGTGAAATTATTTATTTAGAACTTTTTTCAATACATTTTTTAATTTGAGAAACCATTACATTTTCAAAACGTTCGCATTCTTCCTGAGTTTTAGCTTCAAAGCGAAGTGTAAAAACAGGTTCTGTGTTACTTTGGCGAATTAAAGCGAAACCACCGTCAAACACAACTCTCATACCATCTAGCGTAATAATGTCTTTAATTTCAGAGCCGAACATATCTTTGTTTTCATTAACATATTCTTTTAACATTTCTAATGCTGGCTTTTTCAATTCGTTCGGACATTCAAGACGAACTTCTTGGGATGTGAAAACTTTATCAAATGGAGTTAATAAGTCTTCTATTTTGAAACTTGGATTTTGTTGTTTATGTTTTGCAATAATTTCAATAATTCTGCAACCAGCATAAACTGCATCATCAAATCCATAATATTTGTCTTTAAAGAATGTATGACCGCTCATTTCACCGCCCAATAAAGCGTTTGTTTCTTTCATTTTAGCTTTAATGTAGCCATGACCAGTCTTACACATAATTGCGTTACCGCCTTCTTTGTTGATTGTATCAAATAGAACTTGTGAACATTTAACTTCTGATACGACAACTGGTTTAACGCCTGTACCTTCATATCTTTCGATTAAATCAAGCGCATATATTAATAATAATTTATCACCAGTCAGAGAACGACCTTGCGAGTCAATTACACCGATTCTATCGCTATCGCCGTCAAAAGCAATACCTAAATCAGCACCATTTTCAACAACTGCACGTTTAATATCTTTCAATGTCTTTTCATCACTTGGATTTGGGTGGTGATTTGGAAAATTGCCGTCTGGATTTGAATATAATTCAACTACATTACATCCGATTGAACGATAAAGAGCAGGTGCAACAATACCACCAGTACCGTTTGCACTATCAACTACAACTTTAATACCTTCACCAATTCTTCCGAAGTTTAATTTCATAACTTCTATATAATCTGGAATTACATCATATTGCTTTTCTTGACCAAATGTGTGAGATAACAATGATTCTTTAGAGATTGTTGCAACTAATTTCAATAATTCTTGAATTGGTTTTTCATCTAGCAATTGACCGTTGAATGTCATTTTTAGGCCGTTGTATTGGCTTGGGTTATGGCTTGCTGTAACAATTAAAGCTCCGTCAATTTCATGCCCGTCAGTAACGTTATCATTAACACCTACAACATTTGAATAGTAACCAATTGGAGTAGGAGCTAATCCTAAATCAACTACGTTTGCACCAGCAGAAGTCAATCCTTGAATAAGAGCTTTCGCTAGGGCTGGCGAGTGAGTTCTTGCATCTCTGCAAACTGTTAACCATAAATCTTTAGCTTCTTTTTCGTGAACTTGTGAAACATATCTTACATAAGCCTTACCAACAAAGAAATATAATTCTTCTGTTACATCTTGTCCGTAAATACCTCTAATATCATTCTTTCCGAATGCGTTATCCCATTTTGTTAACATTTAAATCTTTCTCCTTTTTTCTTATATAATATTACCATAAATAACAGTGTTGTCATGAGTATGAAAGATTTATTATCAAAATTAGCAAATAAACAAAGTTTTGCAGGAGTATTGTTTATACTTCCAGCTTTGCTTGGAACGATTGTATTTATCATTATTCCAATAATTTGCTCTTTTGGTTTAAGCTTTGCAAAATGGGATTTACTTAACCCAATACAGTTTGTGGGGTTAGAAAATTATAAAATAGTATTGACAGAACCCGTATTTGTAAAAATAATCATTAATACTTTTGTATACGCAATAGCAACCTCTGTATTTGGCGTAATAATACCTTTAATACTAGCTTGCATAATCAACAGCAAAATAAAAGGTGCTGACTTTTTTAAAACAGCGTACTTCTTACCGTTTGTAACTCCAATGATTGTAATTGGTATCATCTGGGAATGGATTTTTGATCCTAACATCGGTTGCCTAAATCATTTATTGCATTTACACATAAACTGGCTGTATGACACAAATTTTGCAATGCCAGCGTTAATTATCGTGTCTGTATGGAAATTAATCGGTTACAATATGATTTTATTCTTAACTGGTTTAAGTACGATAAATCAAGAACTTTTAGAGGCATCTAAAATTGATGGAGCAAACGCCTATAACACTTTCAAACACGTTACTATTCCGTTATTGTCACCAACGATATTTTTTGTAACTATAATTACAGCAATAACATCCTTCCAAGTGTTTGATTTAATTTATGTTATGACTCAAGGTGGACCTTTAGACAGTACTAACGTTCTTGTATATGCAATTTATAAAAATGCATTTGAATATTTCAATGTAGGTAAAGCTAGCGCTCTTGCTTACGTTTTATTTGCTATAATATTTGTATTAACACTTATTCAGTGGAAATTGAAAAACAAACTTGTATATTTGGAGAAGGATTAATGAAAAAATTATTTTTAGTTTTAGCAATTCTTATATTTGGAAACTTTGCTCTTGCAAGTGAAGTAATAATATTACACACAAGCGACACTCACGGCAGAATTTCACCGATTGAATATAAGGGGCGAAAAAATGTTGCAGGTATTTCTCGACGTAGCACATACATTAACCAAATGCGTGCAACAAACAAAAATGTCTTGCTTTTAGATAGTGGAGATGTTTTTCAAGGTTCTCTTTATTACAGACACGATTACGGAAAACTTAACGCAAAACTTTTAAGATATTTAAAATATGATGCAATTACACTTGGAAACCACGAATTTGACAATGGTATAAGAGTTCTTAGACGTAATGTTAAAAACTCTAAAACTCAATTTTTATCAGCAAATGTTCATTTCAATGATTATTATTTAAAAAAAGCAGTTAAACCATACATCACAAAAGAAATTGATGGCGAAAAATATTTAATAATCGGTGTCACAACCTCAGACTTAGCTAACCTGTCAGATACAAGCTATGCAAAAGTTACCAATGCAACCGAAGAAATAAAAAAAATAATTAAAACAGTTAAGTACGACCACTTAATAATTCTTTCTCACTGTGGACTTGATGAAGATAGAAAAATTGCAAAAGAAGTTCCAGAAATTGATTTAATCGTTGGCGGTCATAATCACTTTTTCTTTGAAACACCAACTTATGTTGGAAAAACTCCAATCGTTCAAGACGGCGAATTTGGGGTAAGAGTTGGCGTTTTAGATTTCGATAAAAAATTAAAACATTATGTTCACACAAACATAACACCTGATTTAAAAACAAACGCTAAAATCGACAAAATTATTGCTCAAACAGACAGACGAATTGCCCACTCAACAAAAAAGGTTATCGCAAAAACAAATGTAACCTTGATTGGTGATCAATACATAATTGAACATAATCAAACAAATTTGGGTAAATTGGTACTAATATCAATGACAAAAGCATTTCCTAACTATGATGCAGTAATGACAAATTCAGGCTCTATCAGGGTTAATAGAAACATCAAAAACCAAGTAACCTACGGCGATGTTTTAGAAATTTTACCGTTTGAAAACAAAGTTGTTTTAGTTGAACTTCAAGGAAAATATTTGAAGGAAGCGCTACAAAAAGGTCAAACAACAACTCGAAGATATTTGCAATATCACTTAAATATTGACAAAATTGATGATAATAAAATTTATAAAGTAATTACAAACGAATATATAGCAAATGGTAAAGATGGTTATGAACCCTTCTTACACGGCAAAATCGTGAAAGTTTCTAAGCATTCCCAAACAAAATTATTCTGTGATTTATTACAAAGCCTAAAAACAATTACAAACGATAATATTAAGTTTTAGCAATGTCTTTGTATTTCCATATCTTTATAATATAATTATCTTGTAATTAATAATTAACGGGTAGTTGAAGTGGAAAAAGAAAAATATCATTTTATCGCCATTGGCGGAATTGGAATGAGCGGACTTGCAAAATATTTGCTACAAGAAGGTTTTGAAGTTTCTGGCTCAGATATTAATGACAGTAAATATATTGATGAAATTAGAAATTTAGGCGCAAAAGTTTATATCGGACACGACGAAAAAAATGTTCCTGACAAATGCGTAGTTGTTGCAAGTTCTGCAATCAGAGAAAGCAACCCTGAAATACAAAAAGCAAAAAAACTTGGATTACCTATTTTACACCGTTCTGATGTACTAAAAACTCTTTCAGAACGTTCAAAATGCTTTATCGGTTACGCAGGAACTCACGGCAAAACAACAACAAGCGGTCTTTCTTCTTATGTAATGGAGAAAGCTGGTTTAGAGCCATCATACGTTGTTGGCGGTATTATTCCTGAACTTCACACCAACGCTAATTATAAAACTGACAAATATTTTATTGCAGAACTTGATGAAAGTGATGGCACAATTGTCAAATATAACCCTCAAATTTTGGTTATCAACAATTTAGAAGCAGACCATTTAGATTTCTACAAAAACGGTTTGGACTCTCTTGTTGAAACATTTGAACAACTTTTATCAAAATTTGACGGTACACAAAAAGTTTTAATAAACAATGATTCAGCAGGTAATTTAAAACTAAAAGGCTATAATTTCATTACTTTTGGCTTAAATGATGCAGATTATGTTGCGAAAAACATTGATTTAACCCCAACAGGAAGCTCTTTTGATGTTTATTACAAAGGTAAAAAATTAACATCAATGCAAATCAAATTGTTAGGCAAACACAATGTATCTAACGCTTTAGGTGTATTAGCAAGTTTACATCAAGCTGGTGTAGATTTAGAAAAAGTTGTTAAACACTTTGCTACTTTTACTGGTATGGGCAGACGTTTTCAACACGTTGGAGATGTTAACGGTGCTGTAATTTATGACGATTATGCACACCATCCAACAGAAATTAAAGCTACACTTTCTGCTTTAACAGAATTTCCCGACAAGCACGTTATTGCAGTATTTCAACCTCACAGATACACTCGCTTAAAATCTTTATGGAATGACTTTGTTGATGCGTTTGAAAATGTACCTCAAGTTGTTGTTACTGATATTTATGCTGCATCGGAAGACCCAATTGAAGGTATTTCATCTGAAAACTTTATCAAAGATTTGAAAAAACATTGCACAAATTCTGAATACATTTCAGGCTCAATGAAAGATGTTGCAGAAAAAATTTATCCACAACTTAAAAAAGATGATATTTTGGTTGGTTTAGGCGCAGGAACTATTACGGAACTTGGCAAAGAACTTTTAAAACTTGCAGGTAAATAAGAATGAACATTGAAGTTAGAGAAAATTTTGATGCAAAAAATTTAACTTCATTCAAAGTTAGCGGTCTAATTGAGCGCGCTTATTTTCCTAAAAATGTTAATGAATTAATAGAAGTATTAAAAACGGTTAAAAAACCTATTGTTCTTGGCAATTGTTCAAATGTTTTGCTTTCATCTTGTGGCATTAGTGGTGACGTTATTTTTACTCAAAAATGTAACGCAATAAATATTGACGATAAAAAAGTTTACGCAGAATGTGGTTTAAAAGGTCCAATGGCCTCAAACGAGGTCTTAAAACACTCTCTTAGCGGTTTTGAATTTATGATTGGCTTTCCTGGGTCAATTGGTGGCGAAGTTTATATGAACGCATCAGCTAAAGAACAAGCCATAAGCGACCATTTGTCCAGTGTTCAAGTATTTGATTTAGATAAAAAAGAAGTTTTAACACTTACAAAAGAAAAACTTGAATTTGGTTACAGAAACTCTATTTGCCAAAGAAAAAATTACATTGTTTTATCGGCAGAATTTGAGTTAGAAAAGAAATCTCAAGATGAAATTAAAGAAAGAATGGATTTTAACTTAACATTCAGAAAAAATCATCAACCTTCTTTAACTTTACCTAATTGTGGAAGTGTGTTTAAAAATCCAGAAAACAATTCTGCAGGAAGACTCTTAGATAGCATTGGAGCAAAAGAGTTAACCGTTGGTGGTGCAAAAGTTTGGGAAAACCATGCAAACTTTATTATCAATTATAACAGCGCAACATCTGAGGATATTCTAAATTTGATGTTGTTGATGTACAATAAAGTTAATGAAAAATATGATATAAAACTAAATCCCGAAGTAGTTTATTTGGGTAATAATTCGGAAATCGAGGAAAAAATATGGAAAACATTAAAGCAAAAATAGATAAAAACGCTCGCATTGGTGTACTTTGTGGCGGTATGTCTTCAGAAAAAGATGTTTCACTGCGCTCAGGCAAGAACTGTTTTGAAGCATTAAAAAGATTAGGCTACAACAACGCAGAATTAGTAGTTGTGGACGAAAATATTTCAGAAACACTTAAAGAAAAGAAAATTGAATACGCATACATAGCTCTTCACGGCAAATACGGCGAAGACGGCTGTATTCAAGGCTTATTAGAAATTTTAAAAATACCTTACACTGGTTGTGGTGTAATGGCATCTTCAATTTGTATGAATAAAGAATACACTAAACGTATCCTTTCAACTTGCCCTGAAATTCCATTAGTAAAATCAGCATTCGTACAAAAAGGCGATAACTTACAAGAAAAAGTTTACGGCTTGAAGTACCCTCTAATTACAAAGCCTGTTTGTGAAGGTTCAAGTTTTGGAATGACAAAGGTTAACAAACCAGAAGAACTTGAAAAAGCATACGAAGAAGCTATAAAATTCAACAGCGATGTTTTAATCGAAGAATTTATTGATGGTTTTTTTGTAACTGTTGGCGTTTTAGAAAACGAAGGTAAAACTTTTGCTACCGAAATTCTTGAAATCCGTCCAAAAACTGAATGGTACGACTTTGAAGCTAAGTATACACAAGGTATGTCAGAATTTATTTTACCAGCAAACTTAGACGAAAAAACAACAAATATGATTAAAGATGTTGCTGTACAAGCACATTTGACAGCGGGTTGCAGTGGTGTTTCAAGAGTTGATTTCATGATTATGGACAACAAACCTTATTTCTTAGAAATTAACACAAGCCCAGGAATGACAGATGTAAGCGACTTGCCAGCTCAAGCAAAAGCTATGGGCATTGATTATGACAACTTAGTATTACTTATTTTAAACAGCGCAGGATTAAATAAATAATGGCTAACGAAGAAAACGAGTTAGATGATGAACTTAATATCGAGCATATAAAAACTCGCATAAGACGTAATAAACAGGAACGACATGTCCGTAAAACAAACATGTGGATGCGCCGTTTAAGAATGCTTTTGCGTTTTTTGTTCATCTTAGCCCTAATGTTTCTTTGTTATAAATTAATTAGAATGCACCAATGGTACATGTCACCAAAAGCTTTTGATTCTGCTGATAGTCCGTATTTGGAAATTACAAATAACAAAATTGTTCCCAAATATTATATTATTGCGGCTCTTAGAAAATCTGAAGTTCCCAAAGTTCCAATTTATATGTATAGAACTGACGAGATAGAAGAAAATTTAAAATCTCTACCTCCGGTTGAAAACGTATACATTCGTAGATTTTGGTTCCCTGCAAGATTACAAATTATCATTCAAGAAGATACACCTCTAATCACAATTGCTCCAGATGAAAAAGTTGAACCAATTGCGTTCTTCACTAAAACGGGAAAACTTATTGGACGTGATTATCTTCCTTTAGATAAATCCTTCAAAACAATCAAAGTTCTGACTTATGGAACAAAAGGTGATGACTACAGACATTGGGATATAGCAAAAATTGAACTAATTGAAAAGTTGGCAAAAACTGTAAAATTAGGAACAAAAGTGCCATTAGAATATATTGATTTAAGAACTCCAAACGATGTTTATATTCAATTGAAAGATATAAGAATACGTCTTGGAGAACTTGATGATACTGCACCTGACAGGGCTAAACGTTTACCTTCAATTATGCCACAGGTGCAAACTTTAGACAAAAAAATCAAATACATTGATTTACGTTGGAAAGATACTAACTACATTAAGCTAGACGAATAGTAAGGACGGTGGGAAATTATGGACATTAAACTAGCACAAATCAGATACAGAAATGCAAATTTTGAATTTAACTACGAAAATATTACAAAAAACTTTGACTCAAACGCGGATTTAATGATTTATCCTGAATTTGAAGCAAATACATTGATGAATTTTGATAGCAATTACCAAAAACAAAAAGGAGAATTATTCAATAAACTTTGCAATAATTTTTCTAAAAATACTGTTTTAATTGGCAAAACATTAATCAAAGACGGTAAAAAATATGATTTAACCGACGGTTTTTTCGATTGTTGCGGTAAAAAAGTTTATGTATCAAATGAATACAAAGACAACATAAAATGTGATTTATACGTTTTGGTTAAAAACAGCTATTATGCAATGAAATCGCACAAAGAATTTATTGAAAACACTGTGACAACAACAGATTTCATCTACGCAAATTCAATTATGCTAAACGATGAAGAAGTTTATGCTGGTCAAAGTTTTGCAAAAAATTCTAAAAACGAATTAGTTTTAGACTTACCTCTTTTAGAAGAAGCTGTTGCAGATGTTAATTTTTCAAAAAAAGTTGAATATAAAGAACTTGTGCAAGAAGAAGAAATTTATAACGTTACAACTTACGCTTTAAAAGAATACTGCGACATTTGCGGATTCAAACAAGTTGTTTTAGGGCTTTCTGGCGGTATTGATTCAGCACTTGTTGCAACTCTTGCAACAAAAGCTTTAGGTGCCGAAAACGTTAAAACTATAATGTTACCTAGCAAATATTCCTCATCAGGAAGCATTACAGATGCAGAAAAATTAGCAAAAACTTTAGGTATTGATAACGGCACAGTTCCTATCAAATCATTGTTCGACAATTTTATGGAAAACGTTGCAAAAGAAAATAAAATGGATTTAGCAGAAGAAAACCTACAATCACGTCTTAGAGGCGTAATTTTAATGTTCTTCTCTAACCGTGAAAACAGATTACTTTTATCTACAGGCAACAAGTCTGAAGTAGCTTGCGGTTATGGTACATTATACGGCGATATGTGTGGTGGCTTTAACCCAATTGCGGATTTAACAAAAACCAATGTTTACAAATTATCAAACTGGATTAACAGAAACGGTGAAATTATCCCACAAGAAATTATTGATAAAGCACCATCTGCAGAACTTCGTCCAAACCAAAAAGACCAAGATTCTTTACCAGAATACGCAATTCTTGACGGAATTATTGAAGATTATATTGAAAACCAAATGTCTTATGAAGACTTAACTTCAAAATACGATAAACAAACTGTGGATAAGACTTTAAAATTAATTTATAGAGCTCAATTTAAACGTAATCAAGGTTGTATGGGTGTTCGTTTAACAGAAAATGCTTTCTGCGCAAACGTCAAATTACCTGTTCTACAAAAATGCTACTAAATATTTTGTAAAATATAATATGAATTATTTGTATTTTTGTCACTAAAGTATTACAATTATCACAAATAAGAAAGACAAAAAGGGATATCTCAAATATGAAAATACACATGCAAGTACTAATTGCAGTCGGACTAGGGCTTAAACGAAATTGGCATATATTCTTCGGGATTATTGCTGGTATAATCGTAGGTTTCTTGCTTCACGGTCACGAACATACAACCATTTTTAACATTTTAAATTTTATCGGACAAGCATTTATTCGCTTAATTCAAATGGTTGTAATTCCACTTGTGGTATCTGCCGTAATTATTGGTATTGCTAGTATTGGAGATAACAAACAGCTTGGCAAATTCGGCAAAAAAATGGTTATTTATTATGGTATAATCACGGTTTGTGCCGTTTTAATAGGTTTAACTCTTGCTCTGACTGTAAAACCAGGATTAGGCGCAACTCAATACATTGATACAGAGGCAGCCGTTGAAATTCAACAACAAGTTGCGGCAACAATTGATAATCAAAAGAGTAATATTTTAAATATTCTACTTGATTTTATGCCACGTAATCCAATTTCATCACTTGCAACAGGCGATATGGTTCCAATTTTAATCTTTGTATTAATATTTGCTATTGCACTTTCTAAAATTGGTGAAGTTAGCCGACCTGTTACATCCTTCTTTGAATCTGTCTTTGCAGCAACAATGAAGGTCACAGACTGGATTATGTATCTTGCAGCCCCTGGGATTTTTGCACTAACTGCAACCTCAATTTCTGCATTTGGTGTTGATGTATTCTCAAGCATTTCAAAATATTTATTTGTAATCTTTGCAGGGCTAGCAATTCAACTATTTGTAGTTTACCCTGTATTTTTACATATCGTTTCAAAAGTTCCAGTATTAAAACTTTATGCAGCAATGACAGAAGCAATGATGATTGCATTTGGGACAGCAAGTTCATCTGCAACATTACCTTTAACAATTGCTTGTTGCGAAAAACGAGGAATTTCTCATAAAATTTCAAGTTTCGTTTTACCTTTAGGTGCAACTCTTAACATGGACGGTACGGCTTTAGCTCAAACTGTTGCTGTAATCTTCTTAGCGCAAGCTTATGGTGTAACCTTAACTCCATTCTTGTTAATTCAAATTTGTATTTTAACAATCGTTGCATCAAGTACATGCGCTGGTATACCTGGAACAGGTTTGATTACAATCGTTTTAGTTCTTAACGGAATGGGCTTAACTCCAGAACAATTAATCGCTGGTTTTGCACTATTATTCACAATCGACAGATTTACAGAAATGGCTAGAACAATGGTTAACGTAACTTCTGATGCGGTTGTTGCCGCTGCTATTGCTGACAACGAAAATGAAATTAATTATGACCTGTTAAACAATCCAGGTGCTTATAATGAAATCATCTAATCGAGAACTAGGTAACTATGGCGAAAACTTGGCGTGCCAATTTTTAGAGAAGAATGGTTATAAAATTATTGAGCGAAACAAAAGTTTTTCTCGATTTTGCGAAATAGATATTATCGCGCAAATTAAAAATACGCTTGTATTTGTTGAGGTTAAAACTCGAAAAACAAACTCTTTTGGTTCGCCCCTTGAGGCTATTACAAAAACAAAATATACCCACATAAGACAAGGTGCTTTGACCTATTTAAGCGAGAGTAAAAACAAGTTTTCAAACTTCCGCATTGATGCAATTGGCATAACACTTGAGCCAAAACTTGAAATTAAACATCTACAAAATATATGAATTTTGGATAATCGCTAAGAGAGAAGATACCGCAACTGTATGACGAAAGATTATATGTCATCCTATATAAGTGAAACGCATTGCGTGCTCTTGTTTCATTTGAAATATTAAAAATGTTACAATAACACTAAATTCTGAAATTTAAACTATAAAAAAACATTTATATAAGTACGGATGTTAATTAATAAGAGTGGTACATAGTAGATGGATATACAACATTTATTAAATATTAATTTTACTGGCAAGGTTGAAGATAAGAAAGGCACTGATAGAAAGCCTTACTTAGCACCTCAAAAGCCTGATACATTCGAACGCACAAGTGTTAACAAAAAAGAGCCAAAGAAAAATAATATTTTAAATAAAATTTCAAATTTGTATAGCGAATCATCTCCTGCAAAATTAGATGTATTCGGCGAAAACTTAGTAAAAGATGAAAAACTTGATGAGAAAAAACTTCAAGGTTTAATTAATGATATGTCAACAAGCGACACTCTTTATTTTACGTTAGAAAGAGCAAAATATGATGACAAAAACCATTATCTTCTTAGAGGGATAATCAATGAAGACGATGAAGCCGACGAAAACATTAAACTTTTAGATAAAGATTTGAATGTTTTAGAACAAGAATCAATAAGAGTAAATGTTGACGATGACGGATATCCTATTTCTAAGAAAATTTTAACACAAGATTTTAGAACAAATACTTTCAGCGAAACAAAATTTGAGTATACTCCAGAGGGTTATCCAATAATGAGTAGTGCTGTAAAAATCAAACGTGATGCTCAAAACAGATTGATAAGAAAAGAAACTTATGAAAAATCTGACGTTGAGGGTATGTTCAATGTTAAATATGAATTTCCAAACGGCAAAACAAAACAACTTTCAAAAGCATATATTAATAAAAATGGACATACAATCGTTGAAAAAGATATGCGTTCTTCTGATATGACAAGAACTCAATATCGTTACGAAGATGACCCTAAAGGTAACCGTATTGTAGATTACAAAATTACAACTGCTGACGGTAAGGTTTTGATGAATCAATCTCAATCCTTTGAGGTGCTTGGAGAAAACAAATTCCGTTCATCAAGAAATAATAAAACATATATAATTGAATTTGACAAAAAAAATAACTCAATTGATATTAAAGATGAAAAGAAAAAAGAAACATCTAAAATTGAATTAACAGACTATATTGACGGAAATGAAGAAAAAATTATCAATGTCTTAAAAAAATTTCCTGGGGACGAACTTATTAATCTAGGGAACAAAGTTTCTTGTATCAACGAAATAGAAAATAAATTAGAGGGACTTTGTGTAACTCACATGTTTGACTCTGACAACGGAATTTGGACAACAGGATTTTTAACAGTTTCAGACGACCCCTTCATATTCCTACACGAATTGGGGCATGCTACTGACTCTTGCGATAAAAACGTAAAACTTGTAAGAAATGAAGATGGAAAGCTTGAAAAAAAAGTCATTGGTATGATTAGCGATGACGAAAATTTCAAGAAAATATATTCTGAAGAAAGTAAGAATTTCTTAAAGGAATTTCCAACAAATGAACGTGAACACATTGACTACTTTTTAAATAACAACATTGACGGAGCAAAAAATCAAGGCAAAAAGGAAACAGTTGCAGAAACTAATGCATTATTGAATACCTACCAAACAACAGACATATTAGGTATCCGAACTCAATATTTGCAACAACATTTCCCAAAGACAATCGCATACTTGAGTGAAAAATTAGTGCCAACAAAATAAATATAAGATTTAAGAAACAAGTTCAAAATGACATTGTAGTTTGCATTTAATCTTAAAGTCACCCTGAATTTATTTCAGGGTCGCATTGTTTTGCTGAAATGACATTGCGATTCTGAAACAAGTTCAGAATGACACTATTTAACAAAATGCGAATAATTTTCTTCGTAGAATTTATCAAATTCATCACTCAAAATTGCTTTTCTACAAGCTTTTGCAAAATCAATTAGGAATTTGATATTGTGAATAGACATCAAGGCTGCTGCTGTTGCTTCTTGGCATCTAAACAAGTGTCTAATATATGCTCTTGAATGATTTTTGCAAGCATAACAATCACACGCAGAATCCAGTGGTGCTGGGTCTGCTTGGAATTGCAAGTTTTTGATACATCTTTTACCATCATGAGTGAAGAATGAACCATGTCTTGCGTTTCTTGTTGGTAAAACACAATCAAACATATCAATTCCGCGTTTTATACCGTCCAACAAATCTTCAGGAGTTCCAACTCCCATTAAATATCTTGGTTTATGCGCTGGTAACAATGGAGCAGTAAACTCGGTAAAGTGGTTCATCGTTTCTTTATCTTCGCCAACCGACAAACCGCCAATTGCGTAACCAACAGCATCATAAGAAGAGATTACGCTTGCACTTTCACGTCTTAAATCGTCAAAGAAAGCACCTTGAACAATTGGGAATAGTGCTTGACGAGGGTTAGTTTTAGCCTTAAAGCACCTTTCTAACCAACGGTGAGTTTGCTCCATAGCCTTTTTCGCTTCTTGATATGTACAAGGGAATGGTGAGCAAACATCAAACGCCATCATAATATCAGCGCCAATATCTTCTTGAATTTCCATTGAAATTTCTGGAGAAATAAAGTGTTCTTTACCGTCTTTAGGGTCGCGGAATTTAACACCGTCTTCTGTAATCTTTCTTAAATCAGCAAGAGAGAAAACTTGAAATCCACCAGAATCAGTCAAAACAGGTTTGTGCCAATTCATCCAACCATGAATACCGCCAAACTGTTTTATTAATTTTGTACCTGCACGCAAATATAAGTGGTATGAATTTGCCAAAATAATTTGCGCGCCTGTATGTTCAATATCGTGATTTGTAAGCATTTTTACAGACGAATTAGTACCAACGGGCATAAAAATTGGTGTTTCTATATCTCCATGCGGAGTGTGCAAAACCCCAGCTCTTGCGCCTGTGTTTTTATCTATATGTACTAAATCGTAACTAAAATACTTATTGCAATCCATCTAATACAACTTCCATCATAGTTTTCCAGTTAGTACAAAGTTCTTTTTCTACATCAAAGTAAATTCTCATTTCTCTTTCTGCAGAAGCAACTGAGTCTGAAGCATGAATACAATTACATTTCATCAATGGTGAGTAATCAGCTCTGATAGAACCAACATCTGCTTTATCTGGATTTGTTGCACCAACAATATGTCTAATTTCTTCAATAGCATCAATACCTTCAACAACCATTGCAACAATTGGAGCTGAAGTAATAAATTGAATTAAACCATCATAAAATGGTTTGCCAACATGCTCTGCATAGTGAGCTGCTGCTTGTTCAGGAGTAACTTCTAACATTTTCATAGCAATAATTTTGAAACCTTTTTCTTCAAAGCGTGTAACAATCTTGCCGATTAAACCTCTTTGAACCGCATCAGGTTTTAGTGCTACAAATGTTCTTTCAATATTCATTTTAATATCCTCTCAAAATTTTGATACCTTATTTATTAGAACACAAATATAACTTTTTTAAAAGCACGAAAAGAAATTCAGCCATGCATGTTACAGATTTCGTTACAACTTGCAATTAAGACACGCTTGTTCTAAAATATTTTATTATGAATATATTAGAAAAGAGTACAAAAACATTAGAATTTGACAAGATTTTGGGTAGATTGGCAACATTTGCAAGAACAAAGCAAAGTCAAGCGTTGTGCCTAAATCTTCAACTAGAAACAGACTATGATAGAATTCAAGATGCTATCACTTACACAAAGGAAGCTAAAATTCTTATTGATAAGCTTCAAGAATTGCCTATCGACCACTTGACAGATTTGTCGACAATTACGTCAGAGCAACTTAATAGTTACTTAACAGAAAGAGAACTTTTAAGCTTAGCAAAAAGTTTGCGTTCTGCTCGTTTGGTTAAAAACTTTATGAGAGAAAACACAACTGGTGACACGTTATTAAGCAAATTGTCTATGCAAATTTGTCCTAACAAAGATTTAGAAGACAAAATTTTCTCTAAATTTGACGATGCAGATAACATAAAAAAAGATGCAACAGACACACTTTCAGGTCTATATTCATCTTTAAAAGATGCAGAAAGAGATATTAAGGCTAAAATTAATGAATTGTTAAATTCATCTGAATTTGCGCAATATTTGCAAGAACCAATTTATACAATCCGTGATAACAGAATTGTGTTCCCTATTATGGCAAGCGCAAAAAGTCGTATTTCAGGCATCACTCACGATGTTTCAGCTACAAACAAAACAGCTTACATTGAACCTGCTCAATTAGTTGCAATGAACAACAAAATTAGAGAATTGAAAGTTAAAATCCATGACGAAATAGTCAAAATTTTAGCTGATTTAACTCGTAGTGTAAAAGCTTCTTATGGCTCATTCCAAACTAACGAAAGAGTTTTAGGAGAACTTGATTTTCACTTTGCAAAAGCTCGATATGCAGTGAAAATGCATGCTGAGCAACCTGAACTAACAAAAGAAAGAGTACTAAAATTAGAAGGTATAAAACACCCATTGCTACTTTCAAGAATCCCAGACATTGTAAAAAATGACTTTTCTTTAGGCGATGGTTATACTTCATTAATTATCACAGGTTCAAACACTGGTGGTAAGACTGTTACTTTAAAAACAGTCGGATTGTTTGTTTTAATGACAAGAGCAGGAATGTTCTTGCCTTGCGACAGTGCAAAACTTTACCCATTCACTAAAGTTTTAGCTGACATTGGCGATGAACAAGACATTATGCAAAATTTATCAACATTCTCTTCTCACATGAATAATATTATTAGTATTCTAAAAGAAGCGGATAAAGACACTATCGTTTTACTTGATGAAATTTGTGCTGGTACTGACCCTCAAGAAGGGGCTTCACTTGCTGAGGTAATTCTTGATGATATCGCAACAAAGGGTGCTTTAAGTGTTACAACAACTCACTTTGGTGAATTGAAATCACTAGAGTACACTAATGCTAAATTCAAAAATGCTTGCGTAGAATTTGATAAAGAAACTCTACAACCAACATACAAACTAACAATTGGTATCCCTGGAGCAAGCAACGCAATCTTTATTGCTGGTAACTTAGGTTTAGATTCAGAACTTGTAGAAAGAGCAAAAACAACTCTTCATATTCAACGCGACCCATCAGCAGTAATTATTGAAAAATTACAAGAAACACAACAAAAATTAACTAAGAACTTGCAAGATGTGGAAATGTTAAAAATCACATCTCAAAAAGCGCAAGATGAATATGAAAACAAATTGGCAGAACTTCGCAGAGATAAACGCAAAACTATCAAAGCGATTGAAAGTAAGTTCTCTGAAGAGTTTGATAACGTTCGCTTAGAAATCAAAGATATTATGAGTGAACTAAGAAAAGATAAGTCTGAAAAGGTTGCAAGACGTTCTTACACAAGATTATCTTACCTTGAAAACGACTTGAAAGACCAAATTGATAACGCAATGGATAAACAAACTTACGACGAATTAATTTGGGATTCGATTAAAGTCGGCGATACTGTTATGATTAAAGAATTGAACCAACCAGTAACAGTTGTTTCTCTTCCTGACAAAAATAACAACTTAACAGTTCAAATGGGCTTGATTAAAACTAAAATTAGCAAAGACCAAGTTGCAAAACTTGATAAATCATTAACTAAAAAACCTCAATTGAAGCTAAGACCTTTAGAATCATTTGAATTAAAGAGAAGTGGCATGTCTAACACTCTTGATTTAAGAGGTTACAAGGTTGACGAAGCTTTAGATTCCGTTGAAGCATACTTGGATAAAGCTAGTTTAGCTAATTTGACACCAGTTTACATCGTTCATGGTCATGGAACAGGCGCATTAAAAAATTACATCAGAGATTATGTATCAACATCACCTTATGTTGCAAAATACAGACCTGGTGAACCTGCAGAAGGCGGTGACGGCGTTACTGTTATCGACTTAAATTAGTTAAAATGTAACAATATCGACATAAAGCACTCGAAAATCGAGTGCTTTTGTTTTATAATCAGGAAGTAAATGGTCTTTTAATTATATAGAATAAACACGGAGTAGTTATGTCAGAAAAACAAAATTATTCAGACGTAGAGTTTGAAGCCTTATTAGGCAATTATGATTACAATTTTAAAAAAGGTGATTTGGTAAAAGGTAAGATTTGCGGTTACGATTCAGACGGCGCAATCGTTGATATTGGTGCAAAAACTTCAGCATCTGTTTCAACTAAAGAAGCCCTACAAGACAAATCCCAAGCATTATCTTCTGTTCTTGAAAAAGGCAATGAATATGAATTTTTAATCATTTCAGACGAAGATTCAGAAGGTAAAATGGCTTTATCTTATGTAAAAGTTCAACAAGCTTATACAATGAAAGAATTGGAAAAATTAAAAGAAGCAAACGAAACAATTTTAGGTGAAATTAGCTCTATTGTTAGAGGCGGTTTAATCGTTGATATTCTTGGTATCAAAGGTTTTGTTCCTTCTAGCCAATTACGAAATAAAGATCAAGATTACAAAGTTGGCGACAAAATTGAATTGAAAATCTTAACTCTTGATAGCCAACAAAACAGCTTTATTTTATCAAATAAAAAAGTATACTCTGAAGTTAGCGAAGAAGAAAAGAAAAACTTATTTGCTCAAATTGAAGTTGGTCAAGTTGTTAAAGGTGATGTTGTTAGAATCACTGACTTCGGCGCATTCGTTGATATCGGTGGCGTTGACGGCTTGTTACCATTATCTCAAATTTCTTGGAAATGGATTGACCACCCATCAGATAGACTTTCTATCGGTGAAAAAATTGAAGTTGAAATTATCAGCATAGACCAAGAAAAACAAAGAGTTTCTCTAAGCCTTAAAAACTTAGAAGCTGACCCTTGGATTGAAGCTGAAAAAGAAATTAAAGAAGGCGAATTAAGAGAAGGCGTTATCACTAGAATTAAACCTTTCGGCGCTTTCGTTGAGATCTACCCTGGGGTAGAAGCATTACTTCCAC
>CALBKW010000093.1 GCA_937895785.1 uncultured Candidatus Melainabacteria bacterium
ATCATACCTTCTGGCAAAATTAAAATTTTATCGTCTTTTTTAGTATTTTTCTCAATATATTCAAATAATTTTTTAGTTGTAGGATAATGTTTTTCTTTTACGTAAATAATGCCCTTTTGAGTTGTTAATACTTGATTTTTAGCAATATAAAATTTACAGTTTGCAATTCCCACTAAAATTGCTAATACAAGAATATAAAAACCAATATAATCAATCTCTTTTAAGTTCAACTTGTCTTTACACATCGCAAAAATAGAAAGAATAATTAATGGTAAATAATAAATACCATAAGTGTTTAAAACTAAACCCCAAAAAATTTTTAAACTTATCAAAAAACTTCCAACAACCAAAATGAACAAAGGTAAATCTTTCCATAATTTTTTGCAATTAATTAATGCTAAAATCAGCAATAAGCAAGGTGTAAAGGCATATAAATCATAAAAAGAACCAACCTTGAATACAAATAATAAGCAAATACCAGTGTAAGTCAAAATTAAGTTTACAACAGAATTTGTAAGTTTATTTTTAAACCAAATAGGTGACATATAAATTGAAAAAGGTATCATAAACCCTAAAAATGTTAATATGATTAATCCAAGAGTTTGTTTGTGAAAGAAAATTCCTGAATGCATATAAAAATATTTTAAGGTTTGCGTATGTGCCATTACGTTTGCAATATTAAATGCATCTATTAGATCTATAATTCTTAGACCTTGTGCAAAAAGAAGTCCAAAGCATAGGACTGGCATTGCCAAAAATGAAAGTACACCGCTCAAGTAAGCTTTAAAGTTAGGTTTTGTTTTAAATAAAACATAAGGGATAATCAATAAAAATGCTACAAATTCATATTTACAACAAACTGCAAGTCCAGCGAAAAACATTCCAGCATAAAGAGTTAGAACTTTCTTTTCGTCTGCAAAGTATATAAAAGCCAAAATTGAAGCTAAACATGCTAATAGGCCATAAGTCATTCCGAATGAATACGGATAAACATAATTAAAAACATAAACAGGTATAACACCGATTGCAAGCGCAAAACATCCAATATAAAAACCGAAAGAGTTTGATAAAAAACGTTTTGCGATAAAAAATAATGTTGTAATAATCCCAAATGCACAAAATGAACCTGCCATATAAAGAGTATTTAAATTATTTCCGAAGATTTTATAAAGAAGAGCATTAAAAAGATAGCTAAAAGGTCCGTAAATATTGAATAAATCTTTGTATAGAACTTTTCCATTAAGAATTTCTTGCGGATAATATGCTTCTCTTCCACAATCAATAATTAAACCATTATGATGAGAATAAGTTATTCCCAAAACCGCCAAAGTAATGAATATTAGCGGGATAAAATATTTCAATGTTTCCTTATTTTTAATCATTATGTAATATAATTTAACAAATAAAAAATTTCATGGCAATTTTTTCATAAAAAAATACTTTATAAGAATGTAAGTAAGGTAGGAAATTTTTTAAGGTTAAGGTTACAAAAGATATGACATTGCCACATTCAATGGATTATTTAGTGAACGGCGGAGTTCTTGACTTTGATGCAGCAGCATATCTTAACAACACTAACGTTGGTGGTGTTAATTACAACACTAATTTGTTAGGTGGTGTTCAAATGCAAGCTCAACCTCAAAATGATAATTTTGCTACAAAAGCAAAAAAGACAATGACAGATAAAAATTTCCTTAAAAAAGCTGCAACTGTTGCTTTAGTTACAGTTCTTGCAGGTGTTGCTTTATGCAAAGGTAAAAGTGCAATTAGTGCATTAAAAAATTATAATTATTCAGAAGGTGCATCAAATGCGTTAAATTACGTAAAAGATGGTGTATGCAACTTCTTTAAAAAAGGATTTAAAAAATAACCAAACCAAAAACCAAACCAAACCAAAATAACCAAAACCAAAAAGAAAAACTTTACGGCCACCGATAGGTGGTCTTTTTTTTGAAATTTGCGTAGAGTGAGGACTGTAAGTCCGAAACTAGAAGAATCGAGGACAAAACGAGCGACAACGTAGTGAAGCGAGTTGCTTGTCCGAGTGAAGCAATATTTCAATTTGTTTTCGGTAGGGCGCCGTGTGAGCGAAGCAAACCCAGCCCGTAAGGTGGAGTGGGACGTTTTACCTCTCACAAAACTTGACATTTAGTCAACTTTTGTTCGGCAGAGTCACGACACCCCGAATAATCCAAGATAGACCCGAGTAGAGTTGTTGCCGTTTAATGCGAGGGCGTACAAGTGTATAGTGAAGAGTGACTTGTCCGAGTGGAGCAATGTTTCAGTTTAATACGAAGTTTATGCAATGTTTTGCTCGGCAGAGTGGTATGACGATAAGGATAGAATTTTTTGTACAAAGTTTAAAAGACAATATATTTTATTTGAGCTGTATGACAAAAGAGTTAAATTTATAAAATAAATTTAACTTCGTTACAAATTGTAAATGCATGTAGCAATTTATTTTTTTACGGTATTTCATGAAAGTGAAGGAATCCTAAAATTTATGAATATTCAACCTATTACAAGCGTTAAAGCTCCTGTATTTACAGGCAAAGTTATTACTAATAAAAATTATGCAACAAAACCAATGAAGTCGGATAGTTTTGAGGCTTCAAATGAAAAATTTGACCTTGATAACTCTATGAAAACGCTTTCAGATGTTCGTTTAGAAAACGGTAAGAAGAAGTTTGAACGCAATCAATTAATTAAAATTGAAAATAGTTTAAAAGAAGAACCTAAAAAATGGGATTCTGTTTCAAAATTAGCAAATAATCCTAATATTAAAGGTGATTTTGTGTATTTAATGGCTTCAAAACCTTTAGAACACTTAAATACACTTACTCAAATTGCAGAAATTAAAGATGAAAAGGGTAAATATAAATATTCTGGCAAGGAAATGATGCAATTCACAGACAAATTAATGCCTGATGAATTGAAAAAATCTTTGCCTTTAACCAAAACAAAATTACCAGTAAAAAACATTGTTTTATTAACTCAAACTCCAAATATTCCAGCTTTGGACAAAGTAGCAGACAAAGTTCTTGAAATGGAAAAAATAGCAGGAAAAGATTTGCAAGAAGTTTCTTTCACTCGCAACAGATATGTGAAAGATTCGTATGTTGTTAGTGCAAAAATGCAGGGTGACAATGAAAAGAAAGCTATTTTAGATAAAAATTTAAAACAAGAAGCTATTGAAGATACAACAAGTTATACTGTTCCAAATGGCAAAAAGTATTTTGTAAAAAAATCAACTGATTTTAGAAACAACACAGTTTCTAAGGTTACCTTACGTGAAGATAAGGCAGTTGGTAGACCAGTTTTTGAAAATGAAGTTAGAATTGTAAAAGATAAAAATAACAAAGTTAAATATTACGAATATACATCTCACTCGCAAGTAAACGGTGTTTACGATATCGTAAGACAAACTCCAGAAGGTAAACAAAAAGTGCTTTCTTCAGGAAAAATAGATAAAAAAACAGGGATTGTTTCAATTCAAAAAGATATGACATCTCCAGAAGGTGTTAGAACTCAATATCTATACGAAAATGACCCACAAGGTAATAGAATCGTAGATTACAAAATTACAGATAAAAATGGCAAAGTTCTTTTAAACAAGAGCCAAACTTTTGAAGAAATTAATGAAAATAAATTTATTTCCTCAAGAAATGATGATAAATATGAAATTAGCGTTAATGAAAATGAAATTTCTGTTCAAAGTTTGCAAGATAAAAACAAAAAAGCAAAATTTACCGCAAAAGATAACTTTATTGGAGATAAAAAACAGTTACTTTCAACATTAAAACAATTCCCAGGAGAAGAATTAATCAAACTTGGTGAAACAGTTGATTTCTTGGAAAGTATAAACGACCCATTAGATTCATATTATAACGGTTCTTGCCGCTCTATTTCATCAGGTAGTGACGAATTTTTATTCTTGCACGAACTAGGACACGCAAGAGATTACCGTGATGTAGATGATGATTTGAAAAACATTGAAGAATCTATGAAAAAATCTCTTACAATGGATAAAGACGTAAACAAAGCGTTTGAAGAAGAAAAACAAGCTTTCTTTAAAGCATATCCAGATACTCAAAGAGAACACATGGATTACTTTATGAATACATTAAATCACTACGGCGGAGAAACAGGCGGTTTGAGTGAAACAATTGCAGAATCAAACGCACTTTTGTCAGAAGGTAAATCCTATGAACCGTTAGCAATACGTTCTCAATACTTGCAACAAAACTTCCCACGCACAATTGCCGTTTTGGAAACAAAGTTGAGTAAATAGAGAAATTTGTATATAATTTTCTACTGGCATGTAAATTTTTGTAAAACTTTTAAGTTTTATTGCTATTTGAATAGCAAATAAAATTTTTACGGAATTTCATGCTATAGTAGGTATACAAGGTTCTCTTAGAAAAAATTTAATTAGGAAAAGAAGGA
The DNA here is from genome assembly GCA_937895785.1 of uncultured Candidatus Melainabacteria bacterium. GTDB lineage: Bacteria > Cyanobacteriota > Vampirovibrionia > Gastranaerophilales > Gastranaerophilaceae > UBA6984. The sequence goes on from CALBKW010000093.1 coordinate 4,447, forward strand.
ATAATAAGAAAATGTCAGACATGAATGTTCAAAACTTAACTCAAATCAATGCTCCAAAGTTAAGACCATCAAAAAAAGCAGAAAAAACAAAATTACCAGAACAAGCTCCAGATAGCTTTAAAAAATCTGATTTCAGCGTAGATAACGCAATGGAAACTTTAAAATCTACAAAGGTTCAAAAAGGTAAAGTTAGTGTTCCAAAATTTGGACCAAAAGAGTTAGTTAATTTGAAAATGATTTTGACAGAATCTCCAGATAAATGGAATGCAGTGCAAACTCTTGCTGCAACTCCTCACGTTAAAGGTAAAACAGTTTCTCAATTAGCAACTAAAAAAACAGATGTTTTAAATGCTATGGTTCCTTACGCTAAAGAACCTGGTACTAGAGTTGATAGAGGTAAATATACTCACAAAGATTTGATGTTAATGGCTGACAACTGTAATGCAGAACAACTTAATGCTGCTAAACCTTTAATTAAAACTCAATTATCAGGTGAAAATGTTGCTATTATGGCTTTAACTCCAGCATTGGAAGGTAAATTAGACAAAGCTGCTTCTAAAGTTATGGATATGGAAAAAGCTATGGGCAAAAACTTACACGAAGTTGTATTTGACGGCAATGTTTATGATACAAACTCTTTTGTAATCAAGGCTTCAACTAAAAACAACGAATTAAATACTGAAATGTTAGATAAAGACTTAAATCGTCAAGCTATTGAAAATATGTCTTTATACCAATCAGGTAGCCAAGTTTACCAAATTAAAAAAGTAAACGATTTAAGAAATAACACAACTTCAAAAGTTAGATTAACAATTGATGATCAAGGTTATCCAACAGCAACTCACGAAGTTAGAGTTATTAAAAACAAAGCAGGAAAAGTTGTAAGAAAAGAATACACAGCTCCATCTGATGTTAAAGGTGTATTTGATATCGTTTACGAAGATGCTAAAGGTAACAGAACTCAAGTAAGTGAAGGCCATTATGATAAGAAAACAGGTATTACAACTGTTAAGAAAAATATGACTTCTCTAAATGGTACAAAAACAACTTACTCTTACGAAGATGACCCTAAAGGTAACAGAATTGTAGATTACAAAATTACAGATAAAAACGGTAAAGTTCTATTAGACAAATCTTCTACTTTCGAAGTTGTTGATGACAATCACTTTATTTCAACTAGAAACAACGAAAAATATGATATCAAAGTTGATAAACATGACATCAATGTTGTAGATATGAATAATCCAAAACGTCAAGCTAGAATTTCAATTGACAACCAAATTAAAGGTAACAAAGAAAAGATTATGAAATCTTTAAAAGCTATGCCTGGTGAAGAATTATTCAAAGTTGCACAAACAACTAAAAAATTAGTTGGTAACAAAGATGTTCTTGAATCATACTATGATCCGACAAGCAAAGAAATTCACTCGGGTGAAAACTTATTCGTAATCTTACACGAATTAGGTCACGCAAGAGATTACAGAGATGTTGATGGTTCTAGTGATGAAGCTTATGCAGATACAGTTGATATGGCAATTCAAGAGGACCCAGAAGTTCAAAAAGTTTACGATAAAGAAAGAAAAGCTTTTAACAAAGCATTCCCAGATACACAACGTGACCACGTTGACTACTTCATCAACAAAGTTACTCATTACGGTGGTGAATTAGGTGGTTTAGGTGAAACAATTGCTGAATCAAATGCGTTATTAACAACACCTAAAACACACGAATTATTAGCAATTCGTTCTCAATATTTACAACAATATTTCCCAGAAACAATTGCTAAATTAAGCGAAAAATTAAGTGAAGAAATCGCGTAAGTTAATTAATAATAAAAAAAAGACAATTGCCAAACTCGGTAATTGTCTTTTTTTGTAGTGAAATTTATTATAATTTTGCAGTAAAATATACGTGAAGTAAGGAGTAAATATTATGGAAAATCAAGAAAATAACAAATGCAGTAAAAAAGAAAAATGTTTAAAATTCTTTTTAATCTTTATTGGAACAATTATTGGTGCGTTTTTAGCGTTCTATTTTGCAGTAGATATGACTTTTAAAATTATGCTAAGCCCAGAATATCACATGCGACGTGCAGATAAAATGATAGAACAAATGGATAAACAATTTGCTCGTGATATGCGCAGAATGGATAAAGATATTATGGTTATTGGAAAAGAAATGCCAAATCCTGTTACTATTTCTGAAGAAGATGGCGGTTATAAAGTTGTAATTGCTCTAAAACCTTTTGGAAATACAGCTAAAAATATTGAAGTTAATGTCGAAAATGGTAATTTGTTAAAAATTAACGCTCAAAGAGATGTTAAAAAAGGCGATAAAGAAAATATGATGAGTATGCAACAATCATTTTTGTTAGAAAATAAAGTTGATTTTAATAAAATGACAAAAGACGAAGAAAAAGGCAAAATGATTATTAATTTGCCTTATGAAAATAAAGATTAATTTCTGATTAACAAAAGTTAACAAACATGCTGTAATCTTGTCAATTCTTGGTTACAGCATGTTTTTATATATGTGTGTAGTGAAAAATAAACTTTTTGTGTGAAAGGAATTATAAAATGTCATCATTAGTAAGTACGCAACCTATGCCAAGAGTATCAATAGGAACTTGTGACGGAGGCGGACTAACAGCAAGACCAAAAACACCATGGAATGCGTGTGATGGTGGTGGTTTGACCGCAAGACCAACAATGCCAAGAGGTGCAATGTCGTTTGCTGGTAATACAGGTGATATAAGAGATGTTGTTGGAACAGGAGCATCTGCTCAAACAGGTGGCATTAGTAAGAAAACAGGTATCATTGGTGCAGCCGTGTTGTTAATTGGGGGTGCTTTGTTAGGATATGGTCATAAAGATCAAATTTCAAAAGGTTTAGATGCAATGAAGGGTTCTATTGATAAGTTCTTTTCAAAAGGTGAACCAGCAAAATGGCTTGATGCAGGAAAGAATTTCTTAGCAAAAGCAAAAGATATGATTTTTGCAAAAGGTTAAAAAGATTTTATAGATAAGGAAAAGGAATAAAAATGGTATCAGGTGGTAGAAATGCCACCTTTTTATTATTAAAAAGTTATATAATCATCAGGATTTTGAAATTTAAGACGTGAAATTTTTTCATCTAATACCTGCTTCTTTTATTTCTACATAGTAACATAAAAGTAATAAATGTTGTTATAATCTGTGAAGTTAATATTTATTAGAAGTTTTAAAAAAGGCATCTATAAGATGCCTTTTTTAATGGTGGGTGTGGAGGGATTCGAACCCGCGACCAATTGATTAAGAGTCAACTGCGCTACCACTGCGCCACACACCCATATTGATATTAAATTTTAAACTTTCTCGTGGTAGCTTTGCGCTACCTTCCTCTCAAAAACGATAATCAATCGTTTTTTCGGCAGGGTGCCACACACCCATATAGAGTTTTACTCCCTAATTCTATCAAAAAAAGCTATTTTTATCAAGTTTAATTTTCTTCTAACATTTTTGCATAAATAAAATCAATGTTTTTGCTTATATATTTTACCAAAACACTTATTTGAGAAATTTCTGCAATCTCTTTGTGATTTTTACAAAACTCTTTTAAAATTACGCTCAAGCGGTAGATTTCTTCAATATTATTAAAAAATTTAATCATTTTTTCTCCAACTGTCTACAAAAAAATTATAATATAAAAATAATAAAAAGAGTATATATAAAATAATCTATTATTAAAATGCTTTACGATTATAATTTTACATTATAATAATCTAAAAATATATATAAGATTTGTTATGATAGACAATTTACAGTGTAAGAGTTACTCTCAGTCAAGACTGATTTTTAAAAACCTCAAAAAACGCTTATAGAGCATTTATTCAAAAATTTATTAAATGTCTGAAATTCAATAATATTAAGAAAGTTAAAAAATTTTTGCCTTTTTGAAATTCATGTTTTAAAATGGTTTTATATAAATTACAGAATGTTTTTAAGGAGAGTGCTTATGAATATAAATGAAATTGGAAATGTTCAAAATGTAAATTTTAACAGTGCTTCATCAGCAACAAAAGCTCAAACATCTCAAGAAGCTTCTATTTTTTCTGGAGTTTCTGGTGATAATGAACCAAAAATTATAAAAGAAGGCGAAGTAAAAGTTCAAGGTGATGATGGAAAAAAATACAAAGCTCACGAAGTTGTAACTCAAGAAGTTGATGATTCTGGCAAAACTTGGGAAGTTTCAGTTAGAACATATACAAATGCAGACGGAAAATCAGTGAAAGATACTATTAAAACAAACGTTAGAACAGAACGTTTTGGCAAAGAAGATGTTGAAATTACAAAACGAAAAATAACTCATGTAACGCCTGATGTGAAAAAGACTGTCGAAGAAGAAGAATCGAAGTATCATTACAGTGAAAAGCACGAAGAATGGCACGGAAATGTTGGTCAAAAAGGCAGTAGCAAACGTTCAAAAATGAAACAATGTAAAATGCCACCAGGATTTAGTGCAAAATATTTGAGTTCAACTGTTGCGGTTGCAACTTTGAATTTATCAGACGATAATTAAAATATGAGCAAAGTAGAAATTTTACCAAAAGAATTTGAATTAACAACAGAAAACAAAATTTTAAGTCGTAGAGAACTTGAGGTTATGTTACTTGTTGCTGGTGGTTTTGAAAATTCTGAAATTGCTGAAATTTTTGAAGTACAATTAACGACTGTAAAAAAACAATTGGAAAGAATTTATTTAAAATTACAGGCAAAAAATAGAGCGAATGCTGTTTTTAAAGCATATTTTAATAGTTTAATTTCTGCTCGAGATTATTCTGCTGTTATGAATGCAACAAGAGTCAAAGAAATTTTATCTAAAAAAGAATAACTTATTAAGTTTATGTAAAGGTACTTCGAAACTGTGTTAAACTATAATTAAGGAACATGGTAAAGGAGAAAAAAATGATACCTATTTTAGATTCAAAAAGACAATACGCACAAATTGGCGCAGAAGTAGAAAAAGAAGTTTTAGAAGTTTTACGTTCTGGTCAATACATTTTAGGTAAACACAACAAAGCTTTAGAACAAGAATTGGCAGATTTTATCGGTGTTAAACACACAGTTGCTTTGAACTCTGGTACAGATGCTTTACACTTGGCTCTAAGAGCTTTAGATATAGGCGCTGGTGATGAAGTTATTTCTACAGCATTTACATTCGTTGCTACATCAGAAGCAATTGGTATTGTAGGTGCTAAACCAGTTTTCGTTGATATTGATCCAGATACATTCAATATTGACCCAGCAAAAATTGAAAATGCTATTACACCAAAAACAAAAGCAATCATTCCAGTTCACTTATATGGACAACCAGCTAACATGGATATGATTTTAGACATCGCTAAACGTCATAACTTATATGTAATCGAAGATGCTTGCCAAGCTATCGGTGCTAGATTACATGGCAAAATGGTTGGTTCTTTTGGTGATATCGGTTGCTTCAGTTTCTACCCAACTAAAAACTTAGGTGGTATGGGTGATGGTGGTTTATTAACTACAAACTCAGATGTTATCAAAGACAGAGTTCTTGCATTAAGAAATCACGGTGGCGCAATTCGTTATCATCACGATGAAATCGGTGTAAACTCAAGATTAGATGAAGTTCAAGCAGCTATTTTGAGAGTTAAATTAAACTACATTAACGAATGGAATGAAGCAAGACGTGCTCATGCAAAAACTTATAACGAATTATTTGCTAATTGCGAAGACGTACAAACTCCAACAGAATTAGACGATACATATTGTGTATATCACCAATATACAGTTAAAATTCCAAACAGAGATAATATCCACAAAATGTTGCAAGAACGTGGAGTAGGTGCAATGTTATACTATCCAATTCCATTACACTTACAAAAAGTTCATGAATACTTAGGTATGGGCAAAGGTTCTCTTCCTCACACTGAAAAAGATACAGAAATGGTAATTTCTTTACCAATGTTCCCAGAAATTACTTTGGAAGAACAAAAAACAGTTGCTAATACATTAATGGAATGTATCCAAGAAACAAAAGCATTAGCATAATTTATTTTAAATACAGCAAAATAAATTATAAATAAGAAGAACGGCGGTGATTTATCACCGTCGTTCTTCTTTATTAACCAAAACCATTATGTATTATGCTTGAGTTGCAGTTTCATCAGCTTTTTTCATTTTAGCATAATTATCAGCTATAGTGTCATTTTTCGCTTCAGTTGATTTATTGGCATCTTCTGTTCTTCTTTTTTTAGAAGCTTCTGCAATATCACTAGCTGTTTTTCCTAATTTTATGCTATTTCTGAATTTTTTAAAACCTTTTGAGTCATTTACAGCTTGTTTATCTTCTGCGAATTTTGATGTATCAACATATTCTTTGTTTGCCAATTTTGTAACGTTAGATGTTTTTGCAAATGAGATGTTAAAATCTTTTGCAACATTTTCAACAGATTTTGCAACGTTAACAGTAGCGCCACCAAGTTGTTCGCCTGTAGCGATTGCCATGTTACCCATTTTGTTAGCAGCTTTTACGTTACCTTTACGTTTACCCCAACCAAAGATGCCACCTTTCTTTGTGAAACCAGCTTCTTTAGCATCGCCTTTTGATGTAATATTAGATGCTTCTGTACCTTTTTCAATTGTAACATCAGCATATTCGTTAGCATCAGTTGCTTTATTTGCTGCAGCTTCTGCATCATTTTTGATAGTTTCAAGAGTTGTACCTAAAGCTTCTGCCTTTGATTTGGCAACTTCTGCTGCCGATTTTGATTCATCTGCAACTTCTTTACCTTGATTTTTTAACTCATCAATACCAGCTTTTAAACCTTCAATGTCTTGTTGTAATGTATACATTTTAGCTTGTTCTTCTTCAGTTGGATTTTCTTTTTGTTGAAGTTCGTCAAGCTCTTTCATTTTAGCTTCATATTCTTTTTGTTTTTCTTCAATTTGTTCTTCAACAGTTTTAGCTTTTTCTTGAGTTGCATCAACTTCTTTTTGAGTTTCTGTAGAAATATCATCAATTTGTTGAGTAACTTCCTCTGTTTGTGTTTTATATTTGTCTATTTCTCCCTGAAGAGTTGCCATATCCGTAATAAAACCTTCATCTTTTTTCATCAAGGTTTCAAGAATTGTTTTTAGGTTTGCGCCATATTCTTTAGCGGTTTCGACCTCTTTTTGTGCTTCGTTAGTTTTAGAAGCATCATCAGCAATTTCATATTTTACTTCGGCAGTATCATCAGTTTTTTGTGCTTGTTCAGCTTCTTTAGTTTCTGCTGTTTTTATTGCTTCATCAGGAACTTTAACGCCATTAGCTTGAAGTTCTTTTAATTGTGCTGCACTATAGTTTCCAAAATTTATTCCTGATACCATACACTTACTCCTTATGAGTTTTACTAACGAGAATATTGTCGGCATCAATGCATGAAAACTTGAGGGTTTGAGAAGTTTTGTTAAGCTTTTGTTACAAAGTTTTTATATATTAAAATTTTACATATTTCGCAAAAAATGTTATAATAGTAGGGTTAACGCCCCTTTAAGTTATAAATTTTGTCCTTGCAAGTAAAAATGAAAGGATTTTTATGAGCAAGACAACTTCCTATCAACCGTCTTTTGCAAACGGTTCTGTTAATATTAATGGTCAAAACAAAGCTTCTACAGTTAAAAGAGGCGAAACTGTTTATGGAAACTATAACATGAACAATTATGAAAAGGCGCTTTATGATTACGCACAGAAAACTCTTCCTCAATTGGTGCAAAATGTTAATACTTTTTCACCTGAAACAATGCAATCTATTAATAATCAATTAAATACTTATCAAAGACAAGGTCAAAATTATATTAATCAAATATATACACCGATGATTAACAACTTGAAAAACGATATTGCATCTCGTTTTGGTAACCTTGATAATTCGATGTTTATGAATAATCTGAATAATATTGAATATAACAGAAGTAATGCTATTGCGGAATTGGCAGACAATTTAATTTCGCGTCAAAGTGAACTTGTAAACAATGAGCTATCAAATAGATATAACTACATTAATCTTTTAAACACATTACAAAATCAATATAATAATTTAGCACTAAATACAATTGATTCATCATTGGGATTAAGCAATACAGGAATCGCATATAACAATAGTGTTGCAAATAAAAACACTTCCAACGGTTTTGACTTACAGCAAATAGCATCTTTAGCAAAATTAGCAACACTTTTTATTTAGTTAAAAAAGGAGATATTTTAAAATATCTCCTTTAATTTATTCGACATATTTTCTTTTCATTACGACATTACCTTCTGAGTCATAAGCCTTATCATAAAGCCAGTGTGCGATTAATTTACCGCTTTTATCATAAATAAAGGTTTCTGCCTTTGAAACTCTTAAAGTCATGTTCACAAGCTTGCCAGCGGTGTTATATTTGTAAGTTTTGTATGGATAAGAAGTTCCAGATTTTTTTTCAACATAAGTTAAAATTCCATTTGAATCATAATAACGAACAATGCGTGGTTCGGCCTTCTTTAGTACGGCATAAGTATTATCAGAAAAGTATGCTAAAGTTCTGTCTTTTAGTTCAGTCATACCATTTAGCATAAAGCCTACGTTTTGGTCGTGTTCACCGTCATAAGCGTAACCGTTTATATAAGAAGAGTCGATTGTATAAGAAATTCCGTCCATAACTTCATTGCGGGCTGAATTTTCATCATAAGCAACTCCACCTTGCAAAACTTCTGCGTTTGCTGGAATTAGTATAAATATTGATAGTATTGCAGTTAGTAGATATTTTTTCATAGTACCCAATTATTAATGATTTTATCCTTAAAAGTCAATATTTTATGTTAAAATTAATCGAAAAAGAGGATTATTGCTATGAAAAAATTTGTTTTTATAATTATTTCTTTAATTTTTATACTAGGAATTTCTATATTAATTTTGTCAAAATCAACAAAATTAAATTATATAAAAACGTACAACTTTAAAGATTTGCCGACCGTTTGTGGTGACATAAAACTAGGTGGTTTTTCTGATTTGTTCTACAAAGATGGATATTTTTATGCAATTACAGACAGAGGTCCAAATTCTAGGGAATTTGTTAAAAATGATGTTGCATATAGAGTTTTTAATTGTGTTAATTATCACCCATATATTGTGAAATTTAAACTTGAAAATGACGAGGCAAAAATTATTGAAGTTAAACAAATTCCTGAGCTTTCAGGCATGCCCGTTGGTGTTGGACGAGATAGTACACCGTTAAATAAACAAGAAAAACAACTTCCATACGACATAAACGGCGCAGATACAGAAAGTTTTATTATAGATAAAAACGGAAATTACTGGATTGGAGAAGAATATTATCCTTCAATTATCAAATTAGACAGTAATTTAAAATTCTTGGCTCGTTTTGCACCAATAAATTCACCTGTAAAAAATCCAAAAGTTACTTACAATTTACCTGAAGAATTTAACAAAGTCCGCACAAATTTAGGTTTTGAATCAATGTTTTACGACGGTGATAAATACATTTATGTATTTACTCAATCTGGTTTAAAAGGGGAAGAAACTGTAATTAGTGTTATAAAATTTAATATTGATACTCAAAAATGCGAAAAAGTTTTAAAATATAACTTTTTAGATAAAAGTATTATGAGTGCGGCAACTTTCACAACAGACGGGCATGAAATATATTCTGCTGAACGAATTAACGGAAAACATTATTTAAATAAACTTGTTATTCAAGGAAATAAATTTGAAAAAAGTGCCATAATAAAAGATTTGCAAGGTTTTGAAAATATCCACGAAAATATTAAAATAGAGGGACTTGCAAATGTTGGCAAAAAGGTTTACATCATTAATGACAATGATTTTGGCATTGACGAAACAAATAACAAAGGTTGTTTTGTAATGGAATTTAAGCGTTCCAATGCATTGAAAAATTTGTTGAAAATTAAATAAAACAAAAGGCGCTGTGACATTGCCACAGCGCCTTACTATTATAACAAGTTTTATTTCAAAAGTTCGTCTTGAAGAGGTGATTCAACGATACCGTTAAGAGTTTTGTTTACTTCTCTCAAGTTTTTAGCGATTGCTTCGTGCTTGTCTGTCCAAACAAAGTTATCTTCAATGAATTTTTCAGCAGTTTTCATATCGCCTGAAAGTTGAACCTTAATGATTTCAGTAAGCATTTTCTTTGCTGTTGGAATCATTTTTTCAATATTGATTGAAATTTTACCTTCGTCACTAACTTCAATAGCACCTTCCTTCATAAAGTAATAAGATTGCATTACTGTACGAACTCTGTGTGCTTGGTTAAGTGTTGGTTTTGATTTCAAGAATGAATTTGTACCAAAGTTTACGATAATTTGAGTTCTTTGTTCAGGTGTGTACATTCCAACTTCAACAAGGTCATCTAAGAAGGATAATGAACCCATATCGGCTTTGTTTTCTTCAATAATATTTCTGTATTTGCCCAATCCTGCATCGCCATCCTTTGGTCCAAGAGAGTGAGCATTTTCGTGTCCGATTGTGAACCAATGGTCTGCATCTTCGTAGTATAATTCGTGGAATTTAGGGTCTAAGATTGCATTTAATCTCTTTTTAATTTTTTCTGGTTGAGAAGTTACTCTGATTTGTCTGTGATAAACATTTCTTCTTCCACCACCGATTGTTAATGACAATTTGTCACCATTTGGTAAGTTTTCTGCCAATGTAACGCCACCTCTATAAGCTCCGCCGTCACCTGTTAGAGAGATTAAATCAACATCAACCATTGTTTGTTTTGCATCACCTGATGCGGAAATTGTTTGAGTATATTGGTCTGCAAGAGGCATGTGTTCTGCAAGCATTGGTAAATATTTTTTGATTGCCAATAAGTCTTCTGTACCTTTTTTGTTCACAATACCAACACGGCAACCTAAAGCATCTTTTGATTCAGGTGTAATGCCAGCATCTTTAAGCATTTTATCAAGTTTTTCGTCTTCTAAAACAGTACCAGTCATTCTGTCAGCATATTGTTCTCTTGTGATTGTGTATTCAAGAGGTGTATCTTGTAATGTTGCCCATTTTTTATCCGCATAAGCATCTAACATAGGGTCTGCTGTTCTTAAAGCTTTTGCTTGAAGTCCTAGGTATTCATTAAAATCAGCGTTTGTAGAAGTTTTTGCAGCTTCTTCCAATTCGTCTGCGATTTCCATAAATTCTTTTTTGAATTTGTCACAGTAATCAACAGCTTTCAACTTGTCGCCATCACGTTCTACAATTGAACGTTGGTTAAGAATTTTTGCAACTTCTTCTTTTTCTCCGTCTTCAAGCATTTTAATTAAAATTTCATGAAATTCCTCTTTGCTTAAATCTGCTGGGTAAAAGGCTTTACCTGGTAATTCTTTTTCGCCTTTTGCAAGAATTACCATATTAGTTTCTGTATCAATACCAGAAATACCTTTTTGAGCTGTAAATAACTTTAAAGTCATTTCGGCATCTTTATTAGTTTTTGCGTTCTCTTCCAAGAACTTTCTAAATTCTAAATTCTTTGTATTATCCATCATCATAAATACATCATCAAAGATTTTTGCAGTTTTAACTAAGTGTTTAATGGCTTGTTTATCGCCTTCTGTAAGTTCTGCATATTCTTTTGAATCAGGTTTTAAAAGAACTTTTGGTGCTAAATAGTCTTTGTTAGTTCTTTTTTCTAGTTCTTCTGTTGATAGATTTAATTCAAATTTTGTCATAGTTTTATACCTTATTTTACTGTATTTGCACAGTTTATTATACTACTAATTTTGAGCTTTTTATAGTGTTCTTTAGTTTTTTTTAATATTTTATGCCCTACAAGAGAATAGTTTTTTGTTTTTAAACTTTTTAAAATAATCAAAAAGGAGAAATTATGATAAATGTTTTTATATTACCAACTTGCCCTTATTGTAAAAAGGTTATTGATTATTTGAAATCAACAAAATTGGAATACAACTTGCTTGATATAAATGAAACTCACTATTATGATGAGTTAATTCAATTAGGTGGAAAGCGTCAAGTTCCGTTTTTATTTGATAATGACAAAAACGTTATGATGTATGAATCAGACGATATCATTGAGTATTTAAAAACACTATAAATTTTTAAGTTTTTTATCAATTTTTGAAATTTGTGCAATTTTAATTTTTCACATGTTTTATAACCATGTCGAACTATGACTTTTAGGAGAACAAAATTATGGTAGATATTCAAATTGGTAAAAAACAAGGTCTTACTCAAGCAGTTGCAACAAAATTAGGTTTGAGCAAAGATGATTGCAAGAAAATAGATGTTTCTGTTTGGCAACAAGTTGTTCAAGAAATTGATAATGAACAACAAAGTATAAATCAACATAATAAAGCTAATCCAAACGATCCTAAAGCAAGTATTTTTACGGGTGGTAATGATGTTTCGACTATCGACCAAAAAGAAAATTGGAAAACAAATTTTAAAACAAAAGAAGGTTCTTTCTCTTTGAGTGATGAATCTTGGAATAAAATTTCTGGACTTTTAGGCAAACCTGTTGAAACAAAACCAGAGGAAAAGCCTCAAGAAACAAAGCCAGAAGAAAAACCAACGGAAGCAAAGCCAGAAGCTAAAAAACCAGACGGAAAAGTCTTGAAACGTTCAGTAGATGGTGAAAAAACTCAAATTGTTGTTCGCAAAGATGAACACGGTAGAAAAGTTCGTCACGAATTAAATCCAGATGGTACAGAAGGCGATGCTCTTGCAGCAACTAGAACTTTTGGTAAAAACAAATATATTTCAGGTGATTTTCCTGCACAAACAAGAATATATGAACGAACCGTTGACGGTAAAAAAGATGTTCAAATAGGTGTTTACAAAGATGATAACGGCAACAAAGTTAGAAAACTTGTTGTTACAGATGAAAAAACTGGTAAACCAACTTTGGGTGAAACGCTTATCCCTGTTACAACTTTTGGTAAAAATACTTACATAACTGAATCTCAATTTAATGCGAAAGTTCGACAAGATTTGGGTTTGAAAGGTGACCAAAAGGTTCCACAAAACATAGATGCTGAATATAGCCATGGAACAATTAAATATAGTGAAAACGGTAAAACAGTTACAAAAGATTATGTTAAATCTTTAATAGAACCCCAAGATGGTGGTAAAACAGAAAAATAAAATTTAAAGGCGGTTAACTTCAAAAGTTTAACCGCCTTTTATTAATATCCTCTTTTTAAATGATGATATCTTTTTAGTTTCCTTTAAAATAATAGTGTAGTAAGATTAAAGACCACATTTTGGACTTGAGAGATGGCAGAGGAATTTTATAATAATTCTTATAACAACATAAAAAGGCTTTCTGACGAAGAATTAGAGGCTCTTTGGAAGGAATATTTCCAAAATCGTTCTAATAAAAAAGTTAGAGATACTTTGATTGTTCAATACATTTACTTAACTCGATACGTAGTAGGTCGTGTTAAGGTTTCTTTGCCTCCAACATTCTCTGTTGAAGATATTTCAAGCTATGGTGTAGAAGGTTTGATTGATGCAATCGAAAAATATACTCCAGACAAAGGCGCACGTTTTGAAACTTATGCCTTAATGAGAATACGTGGTAATATTATCGACAAAATTCGTTCTCAAGACTTCTTACCAAGAAGTGCAAGACGAAAGATTAAAGATGTAAAACAAGCTCAAGAACAACTACGTCAAAAGTTTGGAAGACCTGCTACAACTCTTGAAGTTGCCGATTTCTTAGGAATGGAACCTCAAAGAGTTGATCAAATTTTGGCAGAAGATACTTCAATCGGTTCAATTTATGAAAAACGTGGAACTTCTGATGATAGTGTTGCTATTATTGATACAATTCAAGATGAACATCGTTTAACACCAGCAGAAGCAATGGAAGAAAAAGATGTTAAATCTGAATTAGAAAGTGCTTTAAAACGTTTGCCAGAACGCGAACGTATGATTATGGTTCTTTACTATCATGAAAATATGACATTAAAAGAAATTGGTGATGCAATTGAGGTTTCAGAATCTCGTGTTTGTCAACTTCATGCTCAAGCAATCATGAAATTGAAAAATATCTTGTCAGAAAATCGTGTTGAACGTTTACAAAGAACAATTGTTTAGTTTAAGCATTTAAGAATTTTTCTGCTCCGATAAAGTTTTTAGTAACTGCATAAACTTCATCTTTATGTTGGAAAGTTTCAGGATTGTCGTTAATTGCAATTAATCTTCCAATATGAGCGCCGTTTGCCGCGCGTATTCCAGAATAAGAATCTTCAAAAACAAGTGTTTGAGTAGGATTTAAGTTTAAAATATCTAATGCTTTTAAGTAAATTGCTGGGTCTGGTTTGCCTGCAATTTTGTAATCATCATATACAATTTTGTTAACATCAAACCATTTGTCCAAATGGAAAGTTTCTATAAAGAAATCAACATTTGTTTTTTCACTACCTGTTGCAATTGTATGCGGAATATTTTTTTCGCAAATGTAATCAAAGAACTCTTCCGCACCTTCAACAAGTTTAATATTTTCAGGATTTTTTAAAACCATTTCACGATAGTATGCTTCTTTTTCGTTTGCCCATTTTAAACATTCTTCTGGAGTTGGTTTTCTTCCAATGGCGTAGGTTATAATTTCTTCATTAGAACGTCCGAACATGTATTTGTGCATTTCTTCATCAGAAAAAGGTGTTCCTCGAAGTTTTGCAGAATAATCTCTCCACGCATCTTCGTGTAACTTAGAATCCTGAAACAATGTTCCATTAAAATCAAAAATTATACCTTTTACTTCCATTTTAATATCCTTTTTTTATTTGTAATAGTGGTAATAGTAAGGCGGAGCTTTTAGAATAAAAGCTCCGCCTTATATAAAATACTTAGAACTTAGCGATTAGTTTTCAGTGTTAATGAATAAGCTTACTAATTCGTTTAAGTTGTTATATTGTTTTTTGTAGCTTTGAGCTTGTTCTTCAAGTGTTACAATTTGTCTTTTGTATTCAGAAATTGTAGCTTGGCATTCTTTTGTTGAAGAGCTCAATTGTTCTTGTAATTGTTGAGCTTCTTGAAGAACACTCTTCATTGAAATTCCTAAAGCTTCCATAGTTTGTTTAATAATTTGTGCGCCTGTTTGACGAGTTACACCTGATGGAAGTTTTGCAATTAATTTTTTCAAAACTGCAACATTGTTTGGAACTTCAAAATTGTATAAATCATTAGCATAATTTTCAACAACAGCATGTTGGAAAGTATCATCAGCCATATTGTTTTCAAAATCGCTGCTTGGTTTCATAGAGCTATCAAATTTTTCTGTTGTAACTTCTTCTTCATCAGTGAATGTAGGCATTACGTCTTCTTCAGCTTCTGGAGCTTCTAATTCAACAGCATCTTCTTTTACTTCTAAAACTTCATCTTCAGTATCTGCTTTTAAAGCATCTACAATGTTTTTACCGGTATCTAAATCAAAATTTTCTGACATATTATCCTCTTTTTACAATCTTATATATAAGTTATCAACATAATAGCAAAAAAAACTTTTTTTTACAATACTTTAATTTACCAATTTTTGAAAAATCATCCTTTTAATGCACTTTTGTCGGGTTTTATCTTTTGTGATACACTAGAATTACTATGATTAGTTATTTAAGAAAAAATATATATTGGTTTTTATTGGGTTTGGTAGCTTTTTTAGGCTTTGCGTTAAGGTTAAAAGGCTTGGTTTCAAATCCTTCAATGTGGCATGATGAGTGTGCATTAGCGTGGAATGTAATAAATAACAGTTATGGTGAACTTTTTGGAAAGTTGAGATTTTTGCAAGTTGCTCCACCAATGTTTTTGCTTATTTCAAAACTTTTGGTAAGTATCTTTCATGTTAAAAATAATATTTTCGCATGTGATTTTGTTTTGAGATTAGTTCCATTTTTCTTTGGTACTTTTTCTATTGGTGCATTTTATTTTGTCTGTAAAAGTCTTTTTAAATCAAAATGGACAACTCTAATTGCGGTTTTGTTATTTTGTTTAAATCCTGTTTTAATCAATTATAGCTTTGAATTTAAACCATACATTTTAGATGTGTTCTGTGCGATGAGTGCACTATGGATATTTTTGAACACAGATTTTCAAACAAATACTACAAAAAAAGTTTTAATTTTCGGTAGTATTTTAGCAATTTTGCCTTGGTTTTCGTTTATGTCTACAATGGTTATTTTTGCTGGATTCATGGCGCTTAGCTTTAAACGAGAAAACCCTAAAAATTTCTTTTTAATGTTTTTTCCAATATTTCTGAGTGCATTTTTGTATTTGAAGTTATATGTTTTAAACGCTTATGGGCAAAGCTCTACAGGAATGATAGGGTTTTGGCAAAATGAATTTGTAAAAAGAGATTTGTCTAATATTACTCAACTAAATATGGATAATTTGCATTATTTCTTTTCTAATTTGCCAATGTTTAGTTGCACATTACTTTCTTTATTGATGTTTATTGGTATAATTTTGATGTTTAAGGATAGAAATTGGAGATTTATTTTAATTTCTGTTTTGACTCAAGCATCGCTTATAATTGCATCAATATTGCATGTCTATCCATATTCAAGACGTTTGATTATATTTTTAATTCCGTTTATTTTAATTTTTTCAGTGAAAATTTTTGATGTAAAAAACAAAGTTTTGGCAGGAATTTTATTGGCTTTAATTGTTATCCCTCATTTGCTTTTTGCGGTTAATTTTACCAAAATGCCTAACTTGAACAAAGGTGATTTTGCGCGAGAATTAATGATTAAGATGGCAAATGAAATTGAACATCATGAAACTATTGTTATAAACGAATCTTCTAATGCAGAATTTTGTTATTATGATATGTTTTTCAATTTAAAAAATAATAAAGTATTTTTAAAACCACAAAATAAGTCAGAATTAGCAATAAATAAAGAGTTGAACAAGCTTACAAAGGGCAAATATTGGTTTTATATGCCTTATGATTACAATCCAAACCAAAAAGAAATAAAAACGATGTTTATGTGGGCAAAAACTCACGCTAAAACTGAAATAAAACTTCAAGCAACACAAAGCACCTTAATTAGAGTCATTCTTAACTAAGGTGAATATAAAATCTTTAAAAGCCTACGTTATTCGTCGTCTTCGTCGATATAATGGTTTTCTAGCAACTCTTTACGCTTGCCTTTAGTTTTGGCATAAAATTCTTTTTCATCAAATTTTTCGTCTTCGTCGTTGTCATCATCACTCAACCGAGTTGGTCGTTTTTTAGTGTTAATAACGCCCGCGACGTTAATCATTGCCAGAGAGTTTAGGGTTGCACGGAGTTGAGCGCTTCGGTCGGTAAATTGCATTTTTGACTCTTTAAGAGCTTCTTCCTCTTGTTTATCTCTGCGAGAATATTCGTTACCTTGACCCATTTTGTCATCAGAGAGGTTTGCTGCCGTACCAGAAATATCACCGCTCTTGAAGTTAAATGAGCCACCGATTCCGTAAAATCCTGCTGACCTATTATCTACCATTTTGGTTTAACCTTATATTCCTTATTTATTCATGTTTTTAGTACCTAGAACCCGTAAATACATGGTTTCTAAGTGACAAGCATGCTGCTTGCAATTATACAAAGCCTCTAATAATTTTTTTTGCTACCATGACTTTTTAAGTATTTACATTTTGTTACAATTGTAATTTTAAATAAAACACTAATTTGCTACGTCACCCTGAATTTATTTCAGGGTCGCATGGTTCTTCCTGAAAAACATTGCGATTCTGCCACACAGGGGACAGACTCACTAGGCTCCTTTCGCCTGTTCACTTTGTCAAACAAGTTCAGAATGACATTATACAATCTCTGTGCATTAATGTATCTTTGCGTTTAATCTTCTAGAACCACATCTCCTTGACGGAAGATTTTTATGCTGTCAGGAAAAATTCCAGCAACAGTTGAAGCGCGCCCTTGAGCTTTTTCTCCGTAATCCTCTACAACTAAATCTACTTTATCACCAATGTATTTAACAGCTTCTTCATAAGTTAAGGCAGGTGGCTCGTTTGAAAGATTTGCGCTTGTTGTCGCAAGAACATTTCCTTTTATGCAAGAACAAATTTCTGCAAAAACTTTGTTGTCAGGAACTCTTATGCCAACTGTGTTTAATCCACTCGTAATGTAGTCTGGTGTAAGTTCTGATTTTTCTACAACAAGAGTTAATGCTCCTGCAAAATATTTTTTTACTAAGTTTTCAGCTTTTTCTGTTAAAGGCTTTACGTATTTGCGTAGTGGCTCAATATCGTTAGACATCAAAATCAATGGTTTTTTTACATCACGGTGTTTGATTTCATAAATTTTTTCAACAGCTTTTTTAGATGTTGGTAAACAGCCTAATCCCCATACGGTATCTGTTACAAATGCGATAACACCGTCGTTTTCAAGAATATTTTTAATTTTTTGAGTGTCCATTATTTCTTAAATCTTTCCATTACTCTTTTTGTTAGTTCACTTGCGTATTCCATTTTGAATAGCAAGTTCAAAGCAGTGTATAGAACTAAACATAAAGTTCCAACTACTGCAATTTTTGTAAATTCGTAAGTGTATTTTGGTAATTGTTTTGATAAATCTAACAAACTTACTTCCATAAAGCTAGAAACGATATAGCAAATTATGAATGTAATTATGGCTGCTAACATCATCTTAAGGAAGTTTATAAACAAATCTTTGTAATTAAGTTTGATTTTTCTGCTGATTAAAATACCCAACATTACTGCATTGAATAATGTTACAAGAGAAGTTGAAAGTGTGATACCGCCAATGCCCAATGCTAATTTTTTTACCAATAAGTAGTTTAAAAATACTTTCAAAACGATTGATGAAAATGCTATTGCAAAAGGTGTTGCAGAATCATTAAATGAGTAATAAACCCTTGTAATTGAATCTCTGAAAACATAAGGTAGAATTGAGAAAGACAAGAACCAAAGAGCTTGAGTCACCATAAATGTTGCATTATCGTTGAATGCACCACGTTCAAATACAATTCTTACACCGTCCATACCTAATAGTAAAATTCCGATGATAATTGGGAATGCTGCAAATAAAAGTACCCCAACGCCTTTATTGAAGTAGGTTCTAATTCCGTCAAAATCTTTTTCTCCTGCTAGTTTTGAAAACAGAGGGAATAGTGGTACTAAAAATGCTGTAACTAAAATTCCAACTGGAAATTGGAAAACTCTGTTTGCAAATCCGATTGCTGTCCAAGCGCCTTCTTCTAAACAAGATGCAAAGAACATATCAATATAAATATGAACTTGTCCGATTGTAGAGCTTAAAATTGCAGGGAATAAAAGTTCTAAAATGCTGTTAAAATTGGCATTGTTTACAAAATCAAAATTTGGTCTGATTTTATAACCTAATTGTCTTACTCTTGGCATTTGCAATAATAATTGGCATAAAGCGCCGACTATTGTTGCACTTGCAAGAACAACACCTGTCTTATCTCCACCTGTAACCATTAATGCGCCGATAATGACAACGCTTACAATGATTGGCGATAGGCTTGGAAGGATAAATTCCTTATAGCTAATCAAAATGCCGTAATAAATACCGATTAAACCGCCAATAATCAATGATGGACACATAATTCTTAAATGTGTACTTGCTAAATCTACAAGTTGAGCATTGCCATCAGAAATAATTAATGACATTATTTGGTGAGAAAACACAAAGAA
>CALBKW010000094.1 GCA_937895785.1 uncultured Candidatus Melainabacteria bacterium
AGTCGGATTTTCTTTTTTCTTTAAATAATCATATTTTTCAAATTTATTATGAAAAATTGGTTCTTCATTTTCAATTTTTTCAGATTCTTCAAAAGCTTCAATGTACTTGTCTTGTTTTATTTTTTGTTCGTAATCAAAAACATCTGTTTCAAGTAAAGGAACATAGCCATTTCCTCTTTTTAAATGTTTTAAATATTCATTAGCTGTTTGTTGTTCAAGTCGTCTTTGTTGTTTTACTCTTTGTTTAAAATCTTCAATATCTTTTGCAGAGCCTGTATAATTTACTAAAGGATTAATAGCTTCTAGTCTTTTAGCAATACAGATAAATTCACCATCAAGTGTATAAACTTTTACGAAAGATAAATCAAACAAGCTATATTTAATTAGAACTTTTTTCTTTAATCCGTATAAAGCTTCGTCATAATAGTCTGATTTTAAAAATCTTATACCATTTCTGCCAATACTTTTAATTTCTGAAACCATCATCATATCGTCAAGTTGGTTAAAATCGAGTAAACAACCTTTTCCTTCCTCAAGAACTTCACCAATAGTTTTCCCTCTACATTTGGACAAGGTTGAGCATAATGAAAGCATAACCATTTATTTAACAAAATAATAACATCTTGCATTGTTGGTATATATTGGTTATGGTGTTTTTTATGAAATTTCTCATTTCTTTTTAGATACGCAGGTTGGTCGTTGATATTTGCACCAACAAATGATGGTAATAACCTTTCAAAACTATCTTGCATTTCTCTAAAAAATCGTTCAATAGTTTTAGCCTTCGCATTATATGGTAATGCATAAATTGGCGTGATACCAAGACTTACAAATAGTCCATTAAATTCTTCTGAGTCATTAAAATATTTTGATTTAAAAGCTTTCCCATTATCTTGGTATAAATATTTAGGATATTTTTGCAAATTCATAATTGAATTTCTTAATGCTGAAGCAATACATTGAGTATTTTCTTCTAACATTATTTCAAATCCAACTAACCCACCGGATTTCCAATCTTGATATCCAACTAATGTTGGTCTACAAGGCTTGCCATCAAATGGATTTATAACCTGAAAAGCAAGTCTATGACTGTCACCAACAAGAACGTCACCAACTTCTAAATTTGACGGATCTCTTTTAATATATGGAACAACTTTTTCTCTAAGGGCTTTTGAACCTTCTCTTTACCCATAAATCATAATGTTCTGCGATATATTTTTTAGTAAATCTTCTATATGTCATTTCACAAGAAAATTCTGTTATACCTTTTTCTTTTAATAGATGTTGGGTTAATTTTATGGCTTTACCAACACTTGTTTTATTTGGATGAAGTAAGAAGTTTATAAAAGTATCTTGTTCTTATTTTGATAAACCAGAGGTTTTCTTGTTATGAGAAACATATTTATTTAATAAAGCTCTCCAATCATAATTATTATCTTTCAGTTTCTTTTCCCAACGTAACATAGTACAAGGGCTTATTTTATCAATTTTATAATATACATCACCGTATTCAGGAGAGTTTTTATAAATTTTCATAAAATCCTTTACAGATTGAATTTTTGTCCCCTTGTAATATTTGAAAAATTGTTGCCAGCTAGTTACTAAATTAAATTTAGTCAAGGCTTTCTTTTTATTTTCTTCTGTATAAACTGTTGTAAGTTTTGATTTTCTATCTATATATTTTTCTTTTTCTAAGATTTTTAAAGCTTCAAGTTGCCAATCTTCTCGTAAAGCCGAAATAGGAATTCTATGATAGCGCCCCTCTTTAAAACTTGGTAACTTTCCTTGATAAATAGCTTTTCTAATATATCTTTCAGAAAGTCCTAATATATCAGCCAATTCTACTGTTCTAATCCAATCTCTATTCATTTTTAATCCTTTATTTTCGTATTAAAAATATTTAAAATCAGATAGAGTGTAATTTCTAGAACTTCAGTATATTGAACAATTCATTATTTAATTCAATAATTATTCTAGTAGAAATTTCTAGTGTAAAATTCTAGTTTGTGATAATATTAATTTATGAATGAAAAAGAACCTGGTTGGATGAAATATTTAACAGAAGACTCAATTGAGGATTGTGAGTTGCTGGACCTTATTAAATTAATTGGGTTTGAAGCAACTAAAAAACTAATGTTAAAACATGCTGGAGTACCAATATTAATTCCAAAATCAGCCACAAGTAAATATAAACACCAATACATTCTTGATAACTATGACGGTACTAAAAAATCTCGAATGAAACTAGCTTTGGAATGTAATATTACAGAAGGCTATGTTTATAAAATTATAAAACAATATAAAAAAGATAAATTAGATAACTAATGTTTGGTTCCGTTAAGCGGTTCCGTAAGAAAGTATAATTATATAAAGAATTTGTCTAAATTATCAAACCACTTGTTAGAAAATAATTTTTGCTAAGATTATTTATATAAAAGAATTATATAATATTTTAAGCAAAAATAATTGTACCAAAATACAATAAAAGTTCCGTAAAAATTTTTATGTAAAAAATCAAACATCATGACACACTAAAAACTCTTACTTGGTCGGAAATTTTACCTATGTCATAAATATCAAAGTATGTGTTGTTTTACAGCATTCTTTCGGACTCAATTTTCAAATGTCTCATTGCCGAACGTAATCACTTTATCCGTTCAAAGGTAAATAAACTTTAAAACACAGCCATAGTCTATGTTTGAAACCATGAAAAATGTTGCCGAGGCATGAGTACAAAATGGGACTTTTGGAGTACTTTGGTGAACGGATAAAATGATTTTTCCGACCTCTAAAACTCGCTCGTCCAGCCAACTTTCACAAATTAATCAATCTAACCGTACATAATCAGTTTACTCGTTAAATTACACCCTTTCTAGTCGGGAAACTAACCCGAGGTCTTCAGTATTTTTGTCGGTTAGCTACCTTTTGAAAAGAGATTCTATTACTCTGCTTTTTTCTTTTTATCACATATTTTAAAATTTTTCAATAAAATTTCTTTTTTCTTATCTTGCTCGAACCCTCAAATACCTTATTATAACAGTAAAAAAGACCTCTTTCGAGGTCTTAAAATTTTAATGGGGCGGGTGATGGGATTCGAACCCATGCATATCGGAACCACAATCCGAGGTCTTAACCACTTGACGACACCCGCCACCAATAATTATTTTATTGTCCTGTCTATCCAATTAGTTGATTCTTTGGAACATGTAGCCTATGCCACGTGCTGTTAAGATTAATTCTGGATTTGCAGGATCTGCTTCTAGTTTTGAACGTAATCTTGAAATATGTACATCTACTACACGAGTATCAATTCTGTGATCTGGTGGGTATGCCCATACGTGTTGCAAGATTTCGTTTCTTGAATATGCTTGACCTGAATTGTTTACTAACAATTCTAACAAGCTAAATTCCATTCCTGTAAGTCTGATACGTTCGTTCTTTCTGAACACTTGTCTTCTTGCTGTATCAATCTTAATGTTACCTGTTGTGATAACGTTTTTAGTAACTTTTCCTGTTGGAACAACTGCTTCACGGCTGTTTGTTCTTCTTAAAACTGCTTTTACACGAGCTTCTAATTCTTTTGGTGAGAATGGTTTGATTACATAATCGTCTGCACCTAATTCTAAGCCTGTAATTCTTTCTGAAACATCACCTAACGCTGTTAAAATAATGATAGGTACATCTGATGTTCTTCTGATTTCTCTTGTTACCCCGTAACCATCTACTTTAGGCATCATTACGTCTAAAACTACTAAGTCAGGGTTTGTTTTATTAAATACGTTGATTGCTTCTTCACCGTCTTCTGCAACGACTACGTCGTAACCAACCATTTTTAAACGAGTTTCTAGGATTCTTCTGATACTAGCTTCATCGTCAGCTACTAAGATTCGTTGACGGTCTTCTGTTTCGTTTTGCATTTCAGCGTTATCTGTCATGTTTTTTTCCTTACATTTCCTAAGCTACTAATAAAATCTTAACATAAATAAAATTATTATTAATATAAATTTATTTTTCTAAATACATCTTAATATAAACAAAAAATAATTGCAAACATATTTTTTAATTTTTTTTGAAAACTTTGATTACGATTGTTTTTGACCGATAAGGCGTTCAAATTCTTCAAAATCTTCTTTTGTGTCAATACCTACTGGTTTTTCGTTTACAATTGCTGTTTTAATCTTCATTCCCATTTGTAATGCTCTTAACTGTTCTAGGCTTTCAGCAATTTCTAGCGGTGTTTGAGGCGAAGTTGTCATTTTTACTAAGGCTTCTCTTGTGTAGCCGTAAATGCCGATATGACCGTAGAATGGCGCTGGATTTTCATTTCTTTCAAACGGAATTTTTGAACGAGAGAAGTACAATGCAAAGCCGTCGTTATCGATTACGCATTTAACCAATTGAGGTTTTTCAACGTCTTCTTTGTCTTTAATTGGGCAGATTAGAGTCGAAATGTCTGCCTTGTGGTTTTTAACCCCGTCAATTACGGCTTCAATGTAATCAACTTTAATCATCGGTTCATCGCCTTGAAGATTAATTATATATTCAAAATCTTTGTGTCGGTCAGCAACCTCTTTAATTCTGTCGCTTCCGCATTTATGATTAACTGATGTCATTTCAACGTCACCGCCAAAGGCTTTTACTGCATTGAAAATTCTTTCGTCGTCAGTTGCAACGATAACTGCATCAACACCTTTTGCCTGTTTAGCTTTTTCGTAAACCCATTGGATAATAGGTTTTCCGCCAGCTACTAAAAGTGGTTTACCTTCTAATCTGCTAGAGCCGTATCTTGCAGGGATAATTATTGCAGTTTTCTTTTTGCCAAACATTTTGAACCTCTTTTCTGATAACAAAAGTTTAGCACAAACAGAAATTTTAATGTTTCAATTTAATAAGTTCTTCGATTTGTTTGTCTGAGAAGTTATTAGCGATAAAGTTGAAGTTAGAACCTTTGAAGGCTACGACTTGTTTATTTTTGAAAATTTTTGCTATTTTGTTTAATTCAACGGCTCTTTTCTTCACAAAAACACCGCCCAAACTTGAAAGAACAAATTTGTCTGGGTAAACGTCTAGTTTCAAGGCTATGCCCCAATTTGAGAAATCAAATTTTTCTTTGCTACCATGCATAGTCATTCTAGTTTTGTCGATGTAATCCTTGTAAAAGCTGTTAGAAATCCAATATTTAGTGAAAATGGGCGTTTTATCTTCATCAGCAACATCTTTTATTGGCAAATAAACCTCGTATTTTTTGCCCGCTTTAACTCTCCAGATTACGAAAGGAACAAGTAAAATTGCGATAACTACGACGGTAAATAATTCTAGATGTTGCATGATGCGCTCCTTTATTTAGTTACAACAAAAGAAACCCATTGGGCTTGATGTATTTCATCAATAATTTTTAAATTTTCACGCTCAATAGCTTCCAAGACAATAGGTGCTTTCTCTAATAAAATACCACTTAATGACATTTTTGAACCATCTTTCATTAAATTTTTTAAATCACCCATAATCTCAAAAAGCACGTTATGTAAGATGTTTGCACATACAAAATCAAATTTTTTGTTAATTTTATCGGCAGAACCAAGTTCAAAAGTACATTCTTCGTGGTTCAATTTTGCGTTTTCTTTTGCAACTTCGATAACTGTATCGTCGATGTCGCAACCATAAACTTCACTTGCACCTAATTTCTTTGCAAGGATTGATAAAATACCTGAACCCATGCCGATGTCAGCCATAGTTTGACCTTTTTTGAAATATTTTTCTAAAGCGACCATGCAAAGCTGAGTTGTTTGGTGAGTTCCTGTCCCAAAAGCACATCCAGGGTCAAGGTTTATAATAATTTCCTCTTTGCTTTTTGGAGTGTAGTCAAGCCAAGTCGGAACGATTGTAATTTTATCTGTAACGTGAGTTACGTCCCATTTTTCCTTCCATTTTTTAGACCAATCTTGATTTTCTTTTTCTTCAAACGTGTATTCCCAAGATCCAAGTTCTTCGTCTGAAAGTCCGCGAGATTTTAAAAGTTCTTTTTGTTCTTTCAAAATATTTTCAACGTCAGGTTTTTCACCTCTTATGAAGGCTTTTAGTGTTCCTTCTGTTGTTGCAACCATTTCAAGATCTTTGTAGGTTTCTTCCACCATAACAACGCCTTCGCAGTCGAAAACGTCAAACAAAATGTCAGAAATAACTTCTGACATTTCAGGATTAATTTTTATTTGTAATTCATAATAATTATTAGTCATGTAAGAAACAACCCATTTTGCGGTATTTTTCGTATCTTTGTTTGCGTAATTTTTCTGGTGACATCTTAGTCAATTTTTTAAGCGAAGAAAGA
Source organism: uncultured Candidatus Melainabacteria bacterium (assembly GCA_937895785.1). Lineage (GTDB taxonomy): Bacteria > Cyanobacteriota > Vampirovibrionia > Gastranaerophilales > Gastranaerophilaceae > UBA6984. The sequence continues at coordinate 6,329 of CALBKW010000094.1, forward strand.
ATATCTTTTTTCAAAGTTTTAGCCATTTCTTCCTTGTTGTTGTGAGCGCCACCCATAGGTTCTTTTACGCATTCATCAATAATTCCAAGTTCTAACAAATCGCTTGCTGTAATTTTTAATGCGTTAGCTGCATCAGCGGCTTTTGTTGCATCGCGGAACAGAATCGAAGCACAACCTTCTGGTGAAATTACTGTATAATAGGCGTATTCAAGCATTTTAACATCGTTTGCAACTGCTAAACCTAAAGCTCCACCTGAACAACCTTCACCAGTAATAACTGCAATAACTGGAACATCAAGTTTTGCCATATCTCTAAGGTTTTGAGCAATTGCGATACCTTGACCGTTTTGTTCTGCCGTAATTCCCGGATAAGCCCCTGGGGTGTCGATTAGAGTAACGATTGGTAAATTAAATTTGTTTGCGTGATTGAATAAACGCATTGCCTTTCTGTAACCTTCTGGTTGAGGCATACCAAAGTTATATTCTAAGTTTTCTTTTGTTGTAGAACCTTTTTGAGTTCCTACGAAAACTGCATTAAAGTTTCCAATTTTACCGATACCACCGATGATAGCTCTATCATCAGTACCAGCTCTGTCGCCGTGAAATTCAATGAAATCATCACACATTAGTTGCATGTAGTCCAAAAAGTTCGGTCTATTAGCGTGTCTTGCAATTTGCAACTTTTCAGAAGGTTTAAGATTTTCGTAAATCTCTTTTTGGTAATCCTTCGCTTGTTGTTCAAATTTTTCGATTTCGTTATCTAAGTTCATTCCTGACTCCGAGCTTATTTTTTTTAGTTCGTCAATTTTTTGTTGTATATCTAAAATTGGCTTTTCAAATTCAAATGCCATAATTAAATCCTCATTTATTCTTCCACTGGAACTGTATATCCGTGCATATCAAAGATTTTAGATAAATTTTCTCTCAAATCTTTTCTCTTTGAAATAATGTCAACTTGACCGAATTTCAAAAGATATTCAGCAGTTTGGAAGCCTGATGGTAATTTTTGGTGGATTGTTTGTTCAATAACCCTCTTACCTGCAAAACCGATTCTAGCACCTTGTTCAGCGATAATAATGTCGCCTAAAGTACCGAAACTAGCAGTTACGCCACCGTATGTAGGTTCTGTTAATAAACAAATATATAAAACTTTTTCAGCATCCATTTTTGCACAAGCACAAGAAGTTTTAGCCATTTGCATTAAGCTCAAGGCGCTTTCTTGCATTCTTGCACCACCAGAAGATGTGATTGCAAGCATTGGAAGTTTTCTTTCCACAGCTTCTTCCATCATTCTAGTAACTTTTTCACCAACAACGCTACCCATTGAACCGCCCATAAAGTTGAAATCCATTACGGCCGTTGCAACTTCGTGACCTTCAATTTTACCGATACCTGTTACAACTGCATCATTAAGGTCTGTTTTTTCCACAGCTTCTTTAATTCTGTCCTTGTAAGATTCTGTATCAACAAAGTCTAGCGGGTCTGTTGGTCGAATATCAGCATACATTTCAACGAAACTACCTTCATCAAATAGTTGCTTGATTCTATCTCTAGCGCCTAATCTGAAGTGATAATCACATTGAGGGCATACGTTTAAGTTTTCTTCTAAATCTTTATTTGTTAATTGCGCTCCACAGTGGACACACTTAGTCCACAAACCTGGGAACGTTATATTTTCTACTTTAGCTTCTGATGAGCGTCGTTCAATTTGCGCTTCTTTTCGCTTATCAAACCATTCTTGTATACTCATAAACTATCCTTTTTCGTGTCATAAATTTTGTTGTTTTTGTACCAACTTCTTATAATATTATACATCAAACTTAAATTAGTCAATCTTTTTTTCGACAGGCTTGCCCAAATAGCGTTTAACATTGTCAGAGAGCTGAATGTTTTGTATTGCTAAATTGTATTTTTTCAAATCAGCAATATTGGTTTGTTCAGTTAACAAATCTTTTTTTGGAGCGCTCGTCAATGAATTTTTAACTTGTTCAAACTCGCTAGGATTGTTCTGCATAATAACTTTTGTAATGATTTCGTCGGGATTGTTTGAACCTATTTGATATTTAGATGAAAGATTTGCAACCGTTGTACCTTGTTCTAGCTTATAAAGCCATTGAATAGAAGTTTTGTCACGAGGTGAAAGTGATACAACACCGTATTTGTGAGGTGTGTACATAATATCAGTGTCATAAGGACTGTGTCCCAAGCCTAAAGCGTGACCTATTTCGTGCAAAATTGTATGATATACTTCTTCTTCTGCCATATATCGTTGACACATTACACCGTCTGAAAGTCCGATTGAAACTTCTGCCCCATAAAGTCTGTTAGTCGGGTCAAAGCTGAATTTGCAGTGACCAAGAGCCTTACGGTCAATGCGTCGCCATTCAACATTGATATTTGAACTTAATAAATTATCCACAAGTACAAAGCGAACACGTCCCATACTTGCTCTTTCCCATTCCTCGCAAGCCTTGATTACCATTTGTTTATATAAATAATCTTGTCCTTGTTTTGTGTAGAATTTCATAGGGGCAATAAAAACGTTTAAAGGCATAAACGTCCAGCGTAGTAGCCCTTTACTTTTAAAACTTTCGTTCAAATAAGTTTTCATTTCCATACTTTTATTGTATAATATTTTTTGCGAGTTGACAACTCGGGGAGAATAATCGTTAAAAAAGGAGATTTGCCAATGAACATGGGTCAAATGATGCAAATGATGCAAAAGGCACAAACTATTCAAAAGAAATTACAAGAAACACAAGAACAATTAGCTCAATCTGAATTTACAGGCGAAGCAGGCGGTGTTACAGTTACTTGTGACGGTCAAGGTAAATTCAAATCTATAAAAATTTCTAAACAAACAATTAACCCAGAAAATCCTGATTCAGTTGATGATGATACAATCGAAATGTTAGAAGATGTTATCACAACTGCAATTAAACAAGCTACTGAAACAGCTTCAAAAGAAATGGAAACAAAAATGAAGGCTGTTACAGGCGGTATTAGTATTCCAGGACTTTGCTAAGAGGGTAATTAATGATTTATCCAAAATCAATAGCGACTTTAATCGAGCAATTTCAAAAGTTTCCGTCAGTAGGTCCGAAATCTGCTCAAAGAATGGCATTTCACTTATTGAAAATGCCTGTATCTGAGGTGGAAAAATTTGCAAGAGCTGTTGTTGAGGCAAAACAAAGCACTGTAGCGTGTGAAATTTGTTATAACCTATCTTCAACAAGCCCTTGCGAAATTTGCTCATCTACAACACGTGATAGAAGTACAATTTGTGTGGTTGCAGAAACAAAAGACCTTATTGCTATTGAAAAAACTAACGAATACAAAGGTTTGTATCACGTTTTACAAGGTTTAATCTCTCCAATTGACGGTATTGGTGCGGAAGATATTAGAATAAAAGAACTTTTGAGCCGTTTAACAGATGAGAATGTAAAAGAATTAATCTTAGCGCTAAGCCCTTCCGTTGAGGGTGAAGCTACAAGTTTATATTTGACAAAACTTGTGAAACCTTTTGGGATAACAGTTTCAAGAATCGCGTTTGGCTTGCCAGTAGGAACAGACTTGGAATTTGCAGATGAAATTACACTTGCAAAAGCCCTAGAAGGTCGAAGAGAAGTATAGCTAATGTAGACTATAAGTCAATAAGAGTTAAGTTGCTAAGTCGAACTATAATTAAAAGTCATTTTGATAATAAATGACTTATCGTCTTATAGTCTTAATGCCTTATTGCCTAAAACAATAATCTAATCTATAATACCAATATGGCAAAACCCGTTTTAGAAATTAAGAATTTGAATGTCCAATATAAGACAAAGGGCACTGTTTTCAATAAAGAAAAAGTTGTAAACGCTGTCAATGACCTTAATCTGTCGGTAGAAAAAGGTGAAATTATTGCAATTGCTGGTGAGTCAGGTTGTGGCAAATCAACTCTTGCAAGTGCTATTTGTCGCTTGATTCCTGTTGCTTCGGGTGAAATTCTGTTCCATGGGGTTGATATTCTAAAATTGAAAGGCAAAAAACTGAAAGTTTATCGCCAGGCTTTGCAGATGATTTTTCAAAATCCTTATTCTAGTTTGAATCCAAAGAAAAAGGTCTTTGATATTTTAAAAGAACCGTTAGAAGTAAATAGCGAATTATGTACATATTCAGAGGATTTCAGACCTCTTTATGAGTTTTCTAAAGCTGAAATTAAAAGTCTGATTTTGCAAGTGGCAGAGTCTGTCGGACTTGACGAAAATGCGTTAAAACTTTATCCACACGAGTTTTCAGGCGGTCAAAGACAAAGAATTGCGATTGCAAGAGCCTTGATGATGAAACCAGAGTTTATTATTGCGGATGAACCAGTAAGTGCACTAGATGTAAGTATTCAGGCGCAAATTATTAACTTGCTTTTACACTTGAAAAAAGAATTGGACTTGACTGTAATCTTTATTTCGCACGATATGAATGTGATTCGACAAATTGCGGATAGAGTTGCTATTATGTATTTGGGCAAAATTGTCGAAATCGGAACAACTGACCAAGTGTTCAAATTTCCTCAACACCCTTATACAAGAGCACTATTGAGTGCTGTACCAAGCTTTGATAAAAAAGAAAGTAATATTATTTTAAAAGGCGATTTGCCTTCACCAACAGATTTGCCTGCAGGTTGCAAATTCCATACTCGTTGCCAATATTGTATGGAGAAATGCAAAGAAGAAGAACCAGAGTTGAAAACTTTTTATGAACAACACCGCGTTGCTTGTTTTCTAAACGACGATAATAATGATTTGTAATTTTTACTTTGTGTAAATTTGAATTTATAAATTTCAAATAAAAATAAAAAAATAAATTTTACGTTATACCACTCTGCTGAGCAAAACAATCCTGTGAATTGTTTTGTGAGAGGTTGTTGCGGCATCTTCTAATAATTTTTTCCTTAAAAATACTAACCATTTATTTTTGTCCGTAAAAAAACGTCCGTAAAAATACGTACGTATTTTTACGGACATGCATACCTAAAACTTAAACTAACAAGTTCTTTGCAAGGTTTAAAACGGTTTCTGACAGTAATAACGTAGCTATTGCCAATGAATTTAGGCTATAAAGCAAGTTAATATTATAATTCAACACTTTGACTAAAAATTTGGAGAATATAATATTCATGTTACAATTAAAGAAAAAGGAGTTAAAAATGGCAAAAGATTCAAGTTTCGACATCGTTTCAGAGTTTGACAAACAAGAATTGGTGAACGCAGTTGACCAAGTAAAGCGTGATATCACTTCTCGTTTCGACTTAAAGAACTCAAAATCAGATGTAGTTCTAGACGGCGAAAAGTCAATCACAATCACTACTGAAGACGATATGAAGTTAAGAAATATATATGATATTTTACAATCAAAATTGGTTAAAAGAGGCTTAAGCATTAAGATTTTAGACCCTCAAAAGATGGAAGATGCCTTGGGTGGCGCAGTTCGCCAAGTTTACCTTTTAAGAAAAGGCTTGACTCAAGAACTAGCTAAGAAAATTGTTGGCGATATTAAAGACTCTAAAATCAAGGTACAGGCTTCAATTCAAGGTGATCAAGTTAGAGTTTCAGGCAAGAGCAGAGATGATTTGCAAGAAGTAATTGCTATGTTACGCAAGAATGAAGATAAATACGACTATCCATTACAGTTCCAAAACTACAGATAGAGGGTATTATGGGCGTTATTGAAACATTAAAAAATAAAGTTATAGTTTCTTGTCAGGCAATGCCAAATGAGCCTCTATACCGCGAAGAATGTATGATTGCAATGATGAAATCAGTTCTAAATGGCGGTGCTGGCGGTTTAAGAGTTGCAGGCGCAAGAGATGTTATGAATGCTAAAAAGATAACAAATGTACCTGTAATTGGCTTGACTAAACCCGATGAGATACCTGCAAATTGGAAGGAAATTGTATATATCACACCTTCATTAAAACACGTAGGGTTCTTAATTAAGGCTGGTGCTGATGTTATTGCCTTTGATGGAACAAGCAGAAAACACGAAAACTGTACTTTAGATGAAATTATCAAACTAATTAGCATAAACAAACGTATCTCAATGGCAGATATTTCAACCGTCGAAGAAGGTATTAACTGTGAAAAACTAGGTGTTGATATGGTTTCAACTACATTAGCTGGCTATACTCAATTCTCACCGTTAAAAGACGACGGTCCTGACTTTGAATTGCTAGAAGAATTGGTTAAAAACGTTAAAATACCAGTAGTTTTAGAGGGTAGAATTTGGGAACCTGAACAAATAGACAGAGCTTTTGAAATCGGTGCACACTGCGTTGTTATTGGTTCTGCAATTACCCGTCCTCAATTGATTACAAAACGTTTCGTACAAAGAAAGGGAAAATAATGAAGGCACTTGCATTTGACGTTGGTGGTACAAAAATTTATTCGGCTGTAATTGATGATAAAGGTAATTTTGTTACTGAGGTCGAAAAGCACTCTACACCAAGAGATTTAGACAAAATTAAAGAAATATTTTTGTCTGTAATAGAAAAATATGATGCTGAAATTGATGCGATTGCATTTTCAACTGCAGGGGCTTGTAATAATGACCACACTGGTATTCTAGGTTCAACAGGTAACATGGTAGAAGGTTATAGCAATTTTGATTTTCAATCTTTGTCTTCTACAAAACCTGTATATGTAGAAAATGATGCTAATTGTGCCGCTTGGGCTGAACACATTAATGGTGCATCAAAGGGGATGCCTAATTCAATCATGCTAACTCTTGGAACAGGTGTAGGGGGTGGAATTATCCTAAATGACAAGCTATACAAGGGTAAGTCTGGTGCGGCAGGTGAAATGCATTTTAAAATGCGTACTGACAAACACAGACCTTGCACTTGCGGTAGTCACGACTGTTTTGAAGCTTATACATCAGGAACAGGCTTGAAAAAGACCGCAGAAGAAATGCTAAACGACCCTAATGTAACTACTTACGATGTTATTGATGGTGTAAATGCAGGAGTTGCAAAGATGAAAGCCGTTTTTGATAAATGGCAAAACGATATTTTAGAGGGTTGTATTGGTTTAGCTAACATATTTGACCCTGATTGTATTGTATTTTCAGGCTCTATGGCTCAATTTATTGATGTAGATTATCTTGAAAAGGCAACAAATGCTGAAATTATCACTCAACCAACAAAAATTCTTAAAGCTACAACAGGCAATTATGCTGGTATGATTGGCGCTGCGCTTTTAGCTTTAGGAGGTAAGTAGATTGGGAAAGGCTAAAAAACGTAGTATTACTCTAGGTAAGCATCAACAAATACCTTTAATGACTCGTGAAAGTGCTATTAAAGAGGTTGTAAGACGCTTTAAACATAATGAAGACGTAATTGACTTAGTTACGTTGTTTGGCTTATCTGCAGAAGAACTGCTTGAAGGTGGCGCTTTGTATGAAGAAGTTAAAGCTATCGAGGGTATGTTAGATGTTTAAGAAAATAGGTTTTTGGCTAGAAAATTCAAGAATTTTTACCCTTCCAATGTCAATTTTTTCGTGGTTAGTAGTCTTTACGTTTGGTTTAACAAACAATGGTAACATACTTTACGGAGTTCTAGCTTTAATTGGAATTTGTTGTTGTCAATTGGCTACAAATTTATTTGACGATTATCTGGACTACCAAAAGTTAATAAAATTAGGTACATTGGAGCATCAAACAAAATCTAAATGTGCTTATATCACAAATGGAGAGGCAACTTTGGACGATGTTTTAAAAGTTGTAATTCTATATTGTGTATTTGCGTGCATAATTGGGGCGTTTTTATTGTGGAAAACAGGCTATCCTGTTGCTATTTTTGCTCTTTTAGGCTCAATTTTTGTATTAACTTATGCAAAATGGTCAAGTGCTGGAATTGGTGAAATTGCCGTTGGCTCAGCATTTGGGCCAATTTTGTTTGGTGGCGTTTATTGGGTTATGACTCAAACATACAGTATGGAAGTCTTTTTAGTGGGGACAATCGTTGTAATGTTTACAATAGGGCTTTTATACACAAATTCGTTATTGGACTTTGATGGCGATAAGGTTTCCCACAAAAAAACTTTATGCAGTCGTTTCAAAGACAAAGATAAAGCGGTTTCTGGGCTTGGCATAATTTACGGTTGTGCTTATGGTTTATTGATTTATGCAGTTGTATCAAAACATTTTGCACCAATCTTTTTAATCGTATTTTTTACCGTACCTTTTGTAGTAGAATTAATGGTTTCGTTGTTATTGTTTAACGAAAATAAGGCTTATATTCCAAAGAAAAAATTGTGGCATTTCCCATTTGAAGGATTTGAAAAAATTAAGCAAAAAGACGAAAGTATTGCAAGTTTTAGATTTAGAATGTATCAAGCTAGAAATCTTATGATATATGCATCTATACTGATTTGCATAGCCAAAATTTTAAGCGTTTATTTTTAATGTATAATTAAAGAAAAAAGGAAGAATAAATGGAAAATATTAAAAAGACTTTAGTTAAATATCCGTATTTGACACGTGATGTAGAGGTTTATGAAAGAGAAAATGGTCATAAAATCGTATTAGCACACAAAGAAGGCGATATGGTTAACGTTAGTTCTTGGGTAAAAACAGGTTCTATAAATGAAAATGACCACAATAACGGTATTTCTCACTTCCTTGAACACTTGATGTTTAAAGGTACTCATAAACACAAAGCTGGCTATTTTGATAGAACCTTAGAGGCTAAAGGTGCTATCGTAAACGCAGCAACTTGGAAGGATTACACTTTCTATTATGTAACTTTACCAAAAGGTGAGGGTAATAAAGATTTTTATGAAACAATTGAGCTTCACGCAGATATGATGTTAGATCCAATTTTGCCAGAAGACGAAATTGGACATGAATTTGATATAAATGATGACAAATCGGTTAAAGATAAACGTGAAAGACACGTAGTTATTGAAGAAATCCGTATGCGCAAGGATCAACCTTGGACTAAGGTTTACAATAAAACAAATCATTGCATGTACAAAAAACATCCTTACAAACGTGATGTAATTGGAACTCCCGAAATTATTTCACAAGTTCCACAGACTGAAATTATGGAATACTACAAAACTCATTACACTCCAAACAATGTAACAACAATTGTTGTAGGTGATTTTAACCATGAAGAAGTTTTAGAAAAAGTTTGTAAAGAGTTTGATTGGAAAGGTCGTGCTAATTATCAAAATCCAGTCTATGAAATTGATTCTCCAACCGACCATACAATTTACAATGAAGAAACTGCAAATGTAAATACGGGCTTCTTAATGGCTGGTTACTTAACTTGTCCTGCTAAAGACGTTAAAGACACAATTTTAATGGATTTAGTAAATATCATATTAGGTGATGGGTCAAGTTCAAGGTTATATCAAAATTTGATTGAAAAAGCTGATGAGCCAGTATTTAATATGGTAGAAACTGATTATTATCAATTTAGAGATGGTAACAATTTCTTCGTAGAGGCAAATTTCCGCCCTGAAAAGAAGGAAAAAGCTGTCGAAATGATTAAAGAAGAAATTGAAAAAGTTAAATCTACAATTACAGAAGCTGAGTTTAAAAAAGCTGTTAAGAAAACAAAATCAGAATTTGCATACAAAGCAGAAACAGTTTCTGAAATTGGTGATACAATCGGTCATTATATGACAGTTTGCAACGATCTAGCTTTAGTTTCAGATTATTTAGATATTTTAGAAAGCCTAACTGTTGAAGATGTGCAAAATGCTGCAAAACGTTATTTGAATATTAACAATGCTGTTATTTCAGTTTTAATGCCTGAAAAATAACTTTGAAAGATTTAGAAGGGCGGATTTGCATTTTGCAAATCCGCCCTTCTGTGTTATAAAAAAACAAAAAGAAAGAGCCTTTGTACGCAAAAGCTCTATATAAGAATAGCTGGAAGTATGAAAAAGATTTAATTATATTTAATCCTCTTTTATGTAAAAGGGCAATTAGTCTGTTAGGCTATTTTATTCATCAATTAAATGTTCTTTAACCACTTTGACAGCAGCTTCTAATCGTGTTGTAACGGATAATTTTGCAAGTATAGAGCTTACATAAAATTTGATTGTGTGTATACTCAAACACATTTCATTCGCGATTTGTGTGTTATTTTTACCAGACACCACTTCTTTTAATATTTCAGTTTCTCTTTCTGTAAAATGATAATTTTTGTTTTCGTCCATAAATTCTCCTCTTTTGTTGATATTTCTATCATAGCAGAGGATTTAAAAAAATGTTCCATACATTTGCCTGTTGCATATAGGATATTAAAAATTGGGAAAATTTAGAAAATAATTACACCAATTAATGCAAAAATTATGATTGTGATATTGTAATGTAAAAAGGTTGGTATGCAAGTGTCCCAAATATGATTATGTTGTCCGTCTGCATTCAGTCCGGCTGTTGGGCCTAAAGTTGTGTCTGAAGCAGGTGAACCCGCATCACCTAGAGCTGCTGCTGCTGCAAATACTACAATAGTTTCTTGTATATTAAATCCCAATTGTGCGCATATAGGAATAAAAATAACAGCTAAAATTGGAATTGTACCAAATGAAGTTCCAATACCAATTGTGATAAATAAACCTGTAATTAGCATTAAAAATGAAGCAGCAAGCTTGTTTGAAGGCATTATTGTCATTGTTGAATTTACTAAAGATTCAATTCCTCCTGTTTGTTTTAAAACAAGGGCAAAACCTGCAGCTACAAGCATTACGAATGCAATATATCCCATTAAGCCGATGCCTTCGTCAATAAGATTATCCATCTTTTTGTGCTTGATTGTGCCAGTCCCAAAAATAATACCCAAGCCAACGAGAGCACCTAGTGGTAACGATTTTGTCCATAGCTGAACGCCAAGAGTTGCAATCGCTGCTAGCAATGTGATGTAATGTTCTTTTGTAAGTTTCGTATCCGTATTATCAATGTCTTTAACTGTAATGTCTTTATATTCGCGAGGTTTTCGGTATGAAATAAATATTGCAACTAAAAGCCCTACAAACATACCTAATCCCAAAATCCAAGTTGACTTCCAAACTTCGTTTACAGAAACATTCATTCCATTTTGAACCATATTGTCTGCAAGTAAACCTTGAAAAATTAAACCGAAACCAGCAGGAATAACTATATATGGAGCTTTTAGACCAAATGCTAAACAACAAGCAATGGCACGTCTATCTATTTTTAGAATATTCATTACATGCAATAAAGGTGGTATTAAAATCGGTATAAATGCTATGTGTACAGGGATTAAATTTTGAGATAGGATTGCAATTACAGTTAAAATTAAATATAAAATAAATGCATTATTTTTTATTAACTGCGTGATTTTTTTAGCTAAAACAGTTGCCAATCCTGTATGAGTCATTGCTGCAGCAAATGCTCCCAAAAGAATATAACTCAAAGCTGTTTCTGAATTTGTACCCATTCCAGATATAAATGTGTTCATTATGTCTGAAATTCCCATGTGAGCCATTAAGCCCGCAACAATTGCAGAAATCATAATCGACAACAATACGTTAATTTTGCATAAGCAAAGAACGCAAAGTAAAATGATTGAAACTAATACGGGATTAAAAAAAATCGTGCTATCCATATATTTAGAATAGCACGAATATTTTTATTTTGAAATTTTGATTATTTACCAGGAGCTAATTCAAACTTGCTATTAGGTTTGAATTTATTTTTGTAAACTTCAACGTGTGGTTGGAATACTTCTGGTAATTTTTCCGTATTTGTAATTGCAACTTGTCGTCTTAGCATACCTGTATAAACAGTTTCAAAATGTTTTGATTGCACGTACTCGCCGATAGCTTCAGGTCTGATAGCTCCGTTTTCGACTTCAAGAATTTCTAAGCCAACTGGAGCTGTTTCAAGGTATGAAACAAGTACTGCAGAAACATATTTTCTGTAATTTTCAGAAATATCAGGTGACATAATTGTCATGACCATGTGGTACTTATCTCTGTTTTGTGGATAGAAAAATCCTTCTGATGCATAGTGCATGCTATCTGGAGCTTTTGATGATACAAAATCGAAATCTTTTAACGATTCTAAGTATAATTGTTTAATCCAGTTTTCTCCGCCTGTTTCAAATAAGTGACCAAAATATTGTTGTTGAGTCAACTTGTAGCCAAAATCTCTTGAATAAACATTGAATATTGCAGCCAAACCTGCGGGATTATCACTTGCATTTTCGTTTAAGCAGAAACCAGACATTTTTTCTGCACTTTTTAACATTCTAACAGCTTTTGCTTTTGGAAATCCAGCGTAAGCGTTTACAAATAAACCGGCATCGTCAAACATACTGAAACGTCCACCAACGCCATCGTGTATATATAATTCTTTGATGTAAGAGTTATCTTTGCCGTTTTTATGTCCGATTTTGCCTCTTAAATTAGCTTTTGTTGCAGTTTTGTCTGTACAAATTGCAAAATGACTTTGAGCTTTTGTTTTTGCTTGAACGTCATTCAAACCTTGTTTTTTGTAGTATTCAACTAACATATTTTCAAATCTTGTAAAGGCATCTTTTGTTTCAAAAGTTGTGCCAGATTTTGATACAACCAAGAAATTCAAATCTTGTACAGGATGGTTAACTTCTTTTAAAAAGTTTGAGAAGCTGATAGGGTCAATATCTGAATAGAAATAAACTTTACCTTTATTGCCTAATCCATTCATATTTAATAAAAATTCAGCCGTATGTTTTGAACCGCCAATTCCTAATACAACAAGAGGTCTTTCAATATCACCTTTTCGCGCTTTTAGTTCATTAGCTTGTTCGTAAATTTCGTCTAAATGTGATTTATTTCCACGAACAGTCATTTGTTCTGTGGGCAAATCAACCCATTTTAAAAATTGTTTTACTTCATTCTTTCTAGTTTTGAAGTCTTTAACTACAGTTGACATATCTTGTGAGTAATGTTCTGTTACTTCGTAAAAACTAGCATAAGGTGTTTTATTTTTTATAGGTGTTAAATATGATTGAGTATAAGGCCATTTTACCGCAGTTGCTGTTTTTACGGTTGCAATACTAGGTTTTGTATTTGCAACTGCAATTAAGTTCATTTTGTTTACATCAGGATTAATCATTGCTGATGCTAATAATTCAAATAACATTTCTTCTCCTATTAATTATATATTGTTACGTCTTCCGTTAATTTTATTCTAAAGGCTGTATCTGCTGGAATTGAAATTGAACCACCTTTTGAAAATATAGCAATAACTGGTGATGCCATAATATTAGCTCCAAATACAACAAGACCAGATGCAAGTGTGAAAGGACTGAAAATGAAGGTTATACCTTCTCCTGCAAGTTTTTTAGTTGTTTTCCACATCTTGTCATTAAATTTTTTCCCTGGAGTAATTGATTTTGCCAAATTACTCCAATATTTACGTTTACCTTTAATGTTGTTAAAATAAATTCGTTTGTAATTAGCTTTTGTAACCTTACCGCTAACTTCTTGGGTCTTGCCATTGATGATAACTTTTTCAATTTGAATCACAACCAATCCACCATTGCCCGTTAATTGTGGGGTATGAGAATCTGAAATTACACCAACAAATCTTGTGTTTTCAGGCAAAGTAAAATATTTTGTTTTAATTGGCTTTGGAAGTTTGAAATAAACTTTTGTTCCCGTTGTTAATTTGTCAGTAATTGCAGAGATGTTTCTGATAGTGAATGAAGTACCTCTTTTAAGAGCAAGTGTCTGACCATAACTCTTATATGTTTGTTGCTGAGTTATAACCTGTTGTTTTGTCGGTTGAGTAGTTTTTGTGCTTGTTTGAGTTTGTTTATTATAAGGTTTTGTAAAGTCCTCAGTTGACTGTAGAGGTTTGTCGTTTTTTAATTTATCAGGCAAATTAGGTAACAAATCGTTTTCAATTTTGTTTGGGTTGTATTTTCTTCTTATTTCATAATCAACAGATGCGTCTATATCAAGCACTGCAAATGCTGGTAGACACATCATGTTGAAGATTATTAAACTAATAAAAATTCTATTTAAGAAGTTCATTAATAGCCTTAGCTGCTCTTTTGCCAGCACCCATAGCGTTAATTGCTGTTGAAGGTCCAGTTGGTGCAACGTCGCCACCTGCATAGATTTTAGGAATAGATGTTTCACCTGTTTCACCGTTAATTACGATATAACCTTTTTTGTCTGTATCAAATGCCATATCGTCAGCTACTGCTGATTTTTGGATAATAGGGTTTGGTCCTGTACCTAATGCAACGATTACGCTATCAACGTCCATAACTGTGTATTTGCCTGTTCCGATAGGTTTTCTTCTTCCGCTTTCATCAGGTTCGCCAAGTTCCATAATTTCAAACTTCATACCTTTTACGTAGCCTTCTTCACCTAAGATTTCAACTGGAGCGTGTAACAAATCAAAGATTACACCTTCTTCTTTTGCGTGTCTGATTTCTTCTTTTCTTGCTGGAAGTTCAGCTTCTGTACGTCTGTAAACAATATGTACTTCTTCAAAACCAGCTCTTAAAGATGTTCTTGCTGCATCCATTGCTACGTTACCACCACCAATTACGGCAACTTTTTTACCTACTCTTAATGGTGTTGGATATTTATCATCATTTGCGTGCATTAAGTTTACACGTGTTAAAAATTCGTTTGCTGAATATACGCCATTCAAGTTTTCTCCAGGGATACCCATCATTTTTGGAAGACCAGCTCCAGAACAAATAAAGATTGCATCATAACCATCATCTTCAAGTTGTTTTAATGTGATAGATTTACCAACAATAACGTTTTTATTGAATTTTACACCCATAGCTCTAAGTGCATCTAATTCTCTATCTAAAACTACACGAGGTAGTCTGAAAGGTGGAATACCATATCTTAATACACCGCCAAGTTCGTGTAATGCTTCAAAAACTGTTACTTCATGACCTGCTTTTCTCAAGTCTGCTGCTGCTGTAATGCCTGCGCAACCTGAACCAACGATAGCAACTTTTTTACCTGATGGTTTAATTTCTGTTTCTGCAGCTTTAGTTTTATCGCCTACATATCTTTCTAATGCGCCAATTGCAACAGCATCACCTTTAATGCCTAAAACACATTTGCCTTCGCATTGTCTTTCTTGTGGACAAACACGTCCGCAAACTGAAGGTAACATACTTGATTGTCTGATTACTTCACCAGCTTTGTCTACATTGCCTTCTTTTACTTCGTGAATGAAGGCTGGAATGTTAATATTTACAGGACAACCTGAAACACATCTTGGATTTTTACAGTTTAAGCATCTTGAAGATTCAAGTTTTGCTTGTTCATCTGTAAGGTTTTCTTCTACTGCATCAAAATTAGTTTTTCTGATGTTTGGATCTTGTTCGTGTTGTCTTTGTCTTTCTACTGCCATAATTTTTTCTCCAATAAGTTTTTTTCTTAATTTTAAAATAAAGGAGTTTATTATGCAAATATTTTAACAATAAAAAGGTACTGTCTTCTGAACAGCACCATTAAATTAAAATAAGAGTGATTATGAAAATTTTAAACTTTTGCCATACCGCACTTGTTGCGGGGGCTTTAACCTTGCCTTTACGCCCTTGCATAAAACGGCACCGTTCGCATTTGCAACGAAAAGCTCAACGTTTTCTTTGGCTACGTTCACCTCTCGCTACGCTCGTGCCTCTGCTCGGGCTATGCAAATGTCTTGAACGAATCTTCAGAGTTTTTCTTAACTACTGATTGTACAGATTCCATTTCAGTTTGAACAGCATTGTGTTCAGTATCAAGCTGTTTCAACTTCAATTCTAATTCTTTATCTTGAGCTTGAATGATAGAAGTTCTAGCGTTGATATTGTTCATTTCTTGTTCGTACAAGTAGTTTTGATATGTATATTCATTCATTGCATCATTGTACGCATCATCGTCAGTTACGGTTTTCGTTGTAACAGCAAATTCTTGGTTACTTCCTGTTGTTGGAGTGTAAGTAAAGCCTGTAATACGATTTTGTTTATCTCTTGTAACTATACAAGGAGTGTAGTATTCACTCTTTGGAACTTCTCTTGTACCTGCTGTGTAGTAGTTACATTTTTTATCAGATGCTGCGGTTGCAGTCCTTGCTTTTTCAAGGTCAGTACCTTTGTAATATTGATAGATAGGTTTTTCTTCAGTACCTACATTTGCAATATACATTTCGCCACTACCATTACAAATATCAGTACTCTTGTATGCATCTTCGTGAATTTTGTTAGTGGAATCATTTTCGTATTTATACAAGTTGATTGTTTTACCAGAGGCAGTTGTAATTTGATATGTTTGATATGTTTTATTAGTCGAATATCTATCATCAGTAAAGTTTACCTTGTTGCTAGAAACAACTGATTGATTTGTTGTTGGGCAAACATTGAACGCATCTTCAGTTGTTACATAAGAGTATGCAACGGTGTATTGGTTATCAGTTCCTTTAACCTTTGTAACTTGTGAAATTGTTGCTTCTTCACCAGTACCAGGAACAGTGAAAGTATATTCTACCTTTGTATAATCATTTGTGTTTGGTGGAGTTGGCACTGAAAGAACCAACATTTGATTATACAAATTAGCAGATTCATTAGACAACACAGTTCTTTGTTGGTTGATTTGTTGTCCTTGATATTCAATATTTGTTTTTCTAGCGGTAAGATTTAAAAATCTCGCCTGAGATGCTGCCATGCCCATAATATAGTCCTTTCGGTAAACTTTTTCTTCTTTTATTTAATGATATTTTTTAATTTATCAATAAATTTCTCCTGTTTTTTATGAATTGTTTTTGAAATTTCTCATACGTTAACTTTTTGATTATTGCTTCACTACGTTGTCGCAAACATAGTCCTCATTATTTCGGGCTGGGTTCGCTTTCGCTCACACGGCACCCTATGCAAAATCAAACTATGCGAATGTCTTGAACGAATCTTCTGTATTTTTCTTACATACAGATTTTACAGATTCCATTTCGGTTTGAACAGCGTTGTGTTCAGTATCAAGCTGTTTCAAGCGTAATTCTAATTCTCGGTCTTGAGCTTGAACTACTGATGTCTTAGCATTGATTTGATTCATTTGTTGTTCATACAAATAATTTTGGTATGTATATTCATTCATCGCATCGTTATATGCTGCATCATCAGTAATTGTTTTTGTCGTTACTGCAAACTCTTGTGCATCTCCGTCAGTTGGAGTGTAAGTGAAACTTGAAACTCGGTTGTTCTTGTCCCTTGTGATTGTACAAGGTGAATAAGATTCTGTTTTAGGTACTGTTACCGTGCCAGCAGAATAGTAACTTGCTTTACCGTTACCTGTTGTGCTTACTGCTTTGTCTAAGTCTGTACCTTTGTAGTATTGATAGATAGGTTTTTCTTCAGTACCTACATTTGCAATATACATTTCGCCAGTGCCTTCACAAATATCATTGTATGCATCTTTGTGTTGAGCATCTGCGCTTGTAACTTCACCATATTTGTATAATTGTAAAACTTTACCAGTTGCAGTTGTGACTTGATATGTTTGATAAGTTTTTGGGTTATCTGGATCACGTTCGTCTGTAAAGCTTACTTTTGTTGAATTAACGGCTGATTGATTAGTTGTCGGACAAATATTGAAACCTTGTTCTTGTTCCGTATAAGAATAAGTTACGGTATACTGATTATCTGTGCCTTGAACTTTTGTGATTTGCGAAACTGTCGCTTCACTTTCGCTGTTCGGAACCATAAACGTATATTCGACTTTTGTGTAGTCGTTAGTGTTTGGTGGAACTGGAACAGATAGTGTCAACATTTGGTTATACAAATTTGCAGACTCATTTGATAAGGCTGTTCTTTGTTGGTTAATTTGTTGACCTTCATATTCGATATTTGTTTTTCTAGCGGTAAGATTTAAAAATCTTGCCTGAGATGCTGCCATGCCCATGATTTTGTCCTCACTATGTGTGTTATCTCTCTCGTCGGTTTATTTAATGATGAAATTCAAAAAAGCAACATAATCTCATACATTTGATGTAAATAATTGTAAACTGCACTCTAAGGAGTAGCATTATAAGCGCTTTTTAATGTGTGTATCTTTAGAAAAATAGTATATCTATGTGACTAATTTGACGAAATTTTGACTCAAAAAAATATAAAAAATTGTAAAATACATGCCAAAATTTGTTAAAAAAGCATGCTAAAAAACTTCATGTATTTGTAATTAAACTTTTTAAGTGATATATATTATATATATAGAATATTGAAAGGAATTATTCATGGAAAAGAACAATGAAACTTTGCATGTCTTAAGACACTCGGCTTCACACATCATGGCTCAAGCCGTTCAATCTTTATTCCCACATGCAAAATTAGCAATCGGTCCTGCAACAGACACAGGTTTTTATTACGATTTTGACTTAGATGAACATACTTTTACGGAAGAAGATTTGACGAAAATTGAAGATAAGATGAAAGAAATCTTGAAACAAAATCTTACTTTTGAAAAATACGATGTAGAAGACGTTGATGCCAAAATTGCAGAATTTAAGGCTCAAGGTGAAATTTATAAAGCTGAATTGTTGGAAGAACACAGAAATGATCACCCAACATTATATTTAACAAAAGATAAAGACGGTAACGTGTTATTTAATGACCTTTGTGCGGGTCCTCACGTTCCAAATACAAGCTATATCAAAGGTAACGCTATCAAATTATTAAAAGTTGCGGGTGCTTACTGGAGAGGAAATGAAAAGAATAAAATGTTGCAACGTATCTACGCTACAGCATTTTGGACAAAAGAAGATTTAGCTGATTACTTGCACATGCTTGAAGAAGCAGAAAAACGTGACCACAGAAAATTAGGTGCAAAACTTGATTTGTTCTCTGTTAGAGAAGAAATCGGTGCTGGCTTAGTTTTATGGCACCCAAATTTATATACAGTAAGAGAAGAAATTGAAAATTACTGGAGAACAGAACATAGAAAACGTGGTTATGTAATTGTTCAAACTCCACAACTTGCAAAATCTAAATTGTGGGAACTTTCAGGACACATTGACCACTACAAAGAAAATATGTTCTTTATTCAAAAAGAAAATGAGGATGACGACCAATACATTGTAAAACCAATGAACTGTCCGTTCCATATCTTGATTTACCAATCACAAAGACACTCTTACCGTTCATTACCATTGAGAATGGCTGAATTAGGTACAGTTTACAGACGTGAAAAATCAGGAGCTTTGTCAGGTTTGACACGTGTACAAGGCTTTACTCAAGATGATGCTCACATCTTCTGTACTCCCGAACAATTAGTTGACGAAATTAACAATATTATTGACTTCGTTGCTGATACAATGGCTATCTTCAAGATGAGTTTTGAAGTTGAATTATCAACAAGACCAGAAAGCTATGTTGGTAATATTGAAAACTGGAACTTGGCTGAAGCTGGTTTGAAAGAAGCAATGGATAAACGAGGTATGAAGTACGACATTAACGAAGGTGATGGCGCATTCTACGGTCCAAAAATTGACTTTAAAGTTAAAGATGCAATCGGTAGAACATGGCAATGTGCTACAATCCAATTAGACTTCAACTTACCTGAAAGATTTGATATTAAATATCAAGACAAAGACGGTCAATTAAAAACTCCTGTAATGTTACACCGTGTAATCTTTGGTTCAATGGAACGTTTCCACGGTATCTTAATTGAACACTTTGCAGGTGCATTCCCAACTTGGTTAGCTCCAACTCAAGTTGCTGTTGTTCCAATTTCAAACGAAAAACACGCAGACTTTGCTGAAAAAGTTTATAAAAAACTTAGAGAACAAGGTATCAGAGCTTACTTGGACGATCGCTCTGAAAGTATGAACTACAGAATTAGAGAAAACTTGCAAGATAAGAAAGTTCCTTATGTTGCAGTTGTTGGTGATAAAGAAATTGAAGCAAATTCAGTGGCAGTAAGACAAAGAGGCGTAGGTCAAATTGGTACAAAAACTGTTGATGAATTTGTAGATATGATTTTGGACGAAATTAAGACTAGAAAATGCTAATTGAAGGTTCAATTTCATCAAAAAAAACTCAAATGTTGGTTGAAGAATATGCTAGATTATTAAATTCGGGCATTTCGTCAGCCGACATTTTAGTATTGGTAAATAATTCAACCGCAAAAGAGAACTTTATAAATAGAACTTTTGACCTTTTAAATATTGATTGTGTTGAAAAAATGCAGGTTTATTCGTTTTTTGGACTTGTATATAACACAGTGATGGATAATTGGGCATTTTTAGAAAATAAACTTTCTAGTGGAAAGCCCGTTGTAATTCCAAATATGATAGGGTTAGAAATCTCTCAATTTATGTTAAAAGATATTATTAAAGATGTTAAATTTGAGGGATATAATTCAAAAAAATCGTTACTACAGCAGCTTTTTAGACGTTATTCGTTGATTATTCAAAATAATTTGAGCGAAAAAGATGTAGATTGGCGTTCAAACGAAGTTTTGAGGGAAGGTTTTTCAAACGATGCAAAAAGTGCGCTAAAAACATTAATGGCGAAAACCTTAAATTACAGAAGTTTTGACTATTTAAGGCAAAGTTTATTATTTAATTATATATATAAGAATACTGAGGTTTTTAAAAATATTAAATATTTGCTAGTTGATGATGCAGATGAAATTACACCGATATGTTTTGATTTTATTAAATATTTAAAACCACAATTAACTAACTGTTTAATTGCTTGTGACAGGCACGGTTCAAGCCGTTCAGGCTACTTAAGTGCAGATAAAAATATTTATGCAAAATTAGTAGACCTTTTTGAAAAGGATATTTCAGAAGTTACGGAAACAACTCCTTTAGCTGGTGATGCAAACGAACTTTACAAAAATGTAATTAAAAATGAAGTTAGTAGATTAGAACATTTTTCTTTTATTTCACCTTCAAAGCGTGCAACTATGATAGACTTAGCTGTTTTAAAGGTTGAAGACCTGTTAAGGCAAGGTTACAAGCCTTCTGATATTGTTATAATATCACCAATAATTGACGATATGCTTAGATTTTGCTTAAAAGAAAAAGTAAAAAATGTGAATGTACTTTTCTTGTCAGGTAGTGAAAAGTTAGTTCAGAATCCGTATGTATTGGCATCTTTGACTATTTTGAAGCTTAATACAAATTTAAAAGATTCACTTAGCGAATTTGATTTAAGGGTTATATTATCAAATATTTTAGATATCCCTGTAAAGCACTGTCAGGTTATTTTACAACAGTTTGAAAAGAATAAAAAACTTGTAGATTATGAGTTTAAAATTGAAGAATATAATGAAAAATATTCTAAATTTAGAACTTTAGTTGACGATTTGAAAAATTCTAAAAAAACAATTTCGGAACAAGTTTTATATATTTTTGACAATTTGTTTAAATTCTGTTCAATAAATAAAAATGTAATAAATAAATTTACGTTTTTTGTAAAAGAGCTGCAAGATTTTGAAACTGTTTTTTCAAACGATTTTATGGAAAATAAACTCGAAGGTATAATTACACAAATTGAAACATCTGTAATTGCTGAAAATCCATACAGTACATTTGAAGTTGCTGAAAATGATTTGATTGTGGCAACTCCTCAAAAGATTATTGATAATCAAATTCAAACAAAATTTCAATTGTGGTTAGATATTTCTTCAAGTGAATGGATTAAAAATGACATTGGACCATTGTACAATTCGTGGGTATTTCAGGCAGATTGGGCAAAAGAAGATTACACGGTACAAGACGATGTTGAACTTTCAAGACAAAAGACTGCAAGAATTTTGAGAAAATTAACCCTTTGTGCAAGTCAATATATATATACTTTTTCAAGTCTTTTTGACGGTACAGGTGCTGAAAATTTTGGCGGAATTGAGCAATATTTCAGAAATGAGGAAGTAAAATCTTCAAATACAGCTTTTAAAATCATTCCTCGTGATGACCAAAAGCCAGTTTTAGAGTATAAACAAGGTCAGATGGCAATTTCTGCAGTTCCTGGGGCTGGAAAAACTACAATTTTGTTGGCATTAATTATAAAACTTCTTAATGATGGTGTAAATCCAGAAAATATCTTCGTTTTAACTTACATGGAATCTGCGGCGCGTAATTTTAGAGAACGTATTAAAAATGTAAATCAAGAAAGCTCAAAATTACCGAATATTAGTACAATTCACGGCTTAGCACTTAGAATTTTGAAAGATAATTCTAATTTTGAACGTTTAGGTTTAGCTTCCGATTTTGAAATTTGTGATGATTCTCAACGCGCAACGATTATTCAAAGAGTTGCGAACTATTTAAAATTAAAGAAAAACGAGGTAGAAGAATTTGATAGAGCAATCTCTATTATGAAGTTGGGTGGTGGGATTCTTCCAAAATCTGTGTCTGATGCTAAAGTGAAAAAGTTTATTGAATTTTATAATTTTTATTCACAAAGTTTAAAAGATAACAATTTGATTGATTATGACGATATGCTTTTGTCATCAGTTCGATTATTAGAGGAAAACAAAGATATTTTAGAATATTATCAAGACGTATGTCAATTTATTATAGAGGACGAAGCACAAGATTCTTCTGCTATTCAACAAAGATTAATCGCTCTTTTGAGTGCAAAGCATAAAAATTTAATTCGATGTGGAGATATAAACCAAGCTATTACAACAACATTTTCTAATGCAGATGTAGAAGGTTTTAGACATTTCATAAAAAGTTGTGAAAGTGTTGAAATGAATCGCTCTCAGCGTTGTTGTCAAGATGTTTGGATGCTTGCAAACAAACTTGTAGAATGGGCAGAAAATAGTGAAAATCATAAAAATTCTTTTTACAAAATTTTTATGAATCCTGTGGAAGGGCGAAATCCAATATCTGAAAATGCAGTTAAAGCACTTGTTTTTGAAAATACTTTTGCAGAAAAAAACTATATCTTAAAACAAATTAAAGATATTCTATCAAGTAATCCAAAAGCTACAATCGGTATACTATTGAGGAGTAATTATCAAGTAAGTTCATGGCTGTCATTCATTAATGATGCAGGTTTCAAAAGTATTTCTCGTTCAGAATGTTTGGAACAAAAAAGCGTTTATCGAACAATCTCTGCTGTTTTAAATTTGGTATTAAGTCCATTTGACAATGAAGTGGTTGCAAGTTCGTATGAAATTTTATCCGAAAATGGCTTTTACAAAAGTCGTTTGAGTGCGGATATTAGAGCTTACGAAATCCCGTTTGTATTGGCGAATGTTGATGAGATGAGTGTTGATTTAGCACGTTTCTATTGGGATACAATATATTGGTTGAACTTCTCATCTTTGCCAATTGAAGAACTAGCTATCAAAATAGGGCTATTTTATTATACAAGTGAAATTGAAAAATCTAATGTTTATTTGATTTCAACACTTATTAAAAGACTTGCAAGTTCAAATAGAAATTATGCAACGGTTTTGGATAAATTATCTGCACTCGCAAAACGCCCTAATTTGAGTGGGTTTAAGTTCTTTTCAGAAGAAGACGAAGCAAGTAAGGAATTTTTGGAAGGTAAAATTCAAATTATGACATACCACAAATCAAAAGGTGATGAATTTGATTATGTATTTTTACCAGAATTTACAGAAAAATCTTTACCTCTTGATTTTGCGCAAATGGAATTGAAGAAAAATACAGATTTTATGGAGCAAATCCGTGCATTTAACCCAAAATATAAGAAAAAAAGTGAATTTGATTTAAAAAAAGTTCAAATTGCAGAAAACTTGCGACTTCTTTATGTTGCAATCACAAGAGCAAAACGCCAATTAACGTTTACTGTATCAAAAGAAACAAAAAGTTTTGGTAAAGTTGTAAAACAAGCTTCAAGTATAATATTTACAGAGTTATTAAAGGGAGGTAGAAAATGATTATATCTCCAGCAATGCTTAAAATTTTTGAAGAATGTCCACAAAAGTATAAATTTATGTATGTGGATAAAATTTCCTTGCCACAAAATAAATATTTTTTTGAAAAAGGTAAGAAAATTCACGCAATTGCAAGTTATTACATAAAAGGATTTGATGTTTCAAAATTGGAAAATGCCTTATCAGAAAAAGAAAAACAGATTTGGAATTATTTAAAAACTACTGAATATTTTAAATACGAACTGTTAAAAAGTGAATATCAATTAAGTGCACATCTAGGCAAAAACTGGATTGGTGGGCGACTTGATGCGTTAGTTAAAGACAGAGATAAGTATTATATTTTAGATTATAAAACTGGTGAAATTCCTAAAAATCCAGAGTATGATTACCAAACGATGATTTATTTGTTATGTGCAGATAAGTTTTTAAAAAATTATGATTCACTTTGTTTTGTCTATTTAGATTTGAAAAATAATTCTGAACGAAAAGTCCAATTGACTGAAGAGTTAAAGGAAGAGTATACAAATAAACTTTTAGCGACATTAGATAAAATATCATCAGGAACAAAATATAAAAGAAATAAGTTACAAGATGTTAAGTGTAGTTGTGACTATTATAAAATTTGCTCAATCTTATGATATTATTAATGTAGTAGCATTTACCTCAAAAATACATGTTACAGAAATGTTACAAACATGCTAAAAACTAGCATTTTTCATGCTTTTGCAGACTTTTAGTATATGTGTAGGTACATAAAAATAATAGTATAGTGTAGAAAATGTCAAATTACGTAGCTTCATTAATATCGTTATATGAAAACGCGAAAGCCGCTAAAGGTGGTAATATTTTACGACACGCCTCTGTAGTTGGTCACGCATCAAAAGTAATTACAAAAATTGCATCAGGACAAGCTGGTGAAGCTCCAGCAAAGTTATGTCAAGGAATTGTTGATACTTTTAACAAGGCGACAGAAGGCTCAAAAGTCGGAAATATGGTTAGAAAGGGTGTTAAACTTTCAAGAAATACCGACCCAATTTCTGCAACTTGTGCAATGATTAGGGTTTGTAAATCAGACACTCCAGCAAGAGCATTTTTAGAAGAAGCCGCAGATATTATGGGTATGTTTATCGTCGAAGGTTCAATGATTAAATATGCCAAAGATATTGCAAACATAAAAGGTATAAAAACCTTGAATGATGGAATGGTAAACTTCTGCAAAGGTAAAAAAGGATTGAGTGTTGTTCCTGCCGTTGTTTATGGTGTGTTATTCACTGTAGGTTCAATGATGGGTTCAAATGCCTTCCGGAAAGCGGGTACTTGGGTAGCCGATAAATTAGGTTTACCTAAATCTCAACAAGAACCAGATAATCACAAAACAGCCGACGGTAAAACAAAATATTATTTCGGTTAGGGAATAAATAAAAACAATGTCATCAAATTACATCTCAGAATCAATATCATTAGTAAGAAACCTTAAGAAAGCCACAAGAGGTGACAAGTTTGCTATGGTTAACGCCGTAGGCAACGTTATGAAGGTTACTGAAAAACTTGCTAAGATTGACAATTCTTGGGGCGAAGCTGCAAGAGGCGCATTAGATACATATTCAAATACCGTTGCAACAAACAAAGTTGCTGGTTCTGCTGATAAATTCATTCAAGTAGCAAAAATGAGTGATGAAATTGGCATTGTTAAATCAGGTGTTCAAATTTTAACTTGTTCTTCTCCAATAAGAAAAACAGTTGAAGAAACTTTAGGTTGGAGTACAAAATTTGCATCTAAACATCTTATGTTACACGTAGTCCCTGATATGATTAAAAATACAAAATCATTGAATGGTGTTGCTAAATCAATTGGTGATTTTTCAAAAAATACAAAAGGTATGGGACAATTGCCAGCCGTAATAGCAGGTCTTGCATACTCAGTAGTTACCGTAAACGCACCAAAATACGCAAGAAAAATTGGTGGTTGGGTTTGTGATAAATTAGGTGTAAAACAATACGACGACCCAGAAAAGAAATTTTAATTTTAAATAACATAAAAAAGATATCGCATTTGCGATATCTTTTTTAGTATAGTATTTAACTTTTTTGAGCCTTTGATTTATAATACTGTCAAGGATAGTTTTACAAATCATGAAAAAAATTAGGTTAGTTTTAACAATATTTGTCGTGCTTATTTTTATTCAACCTGCGTATGCTATAAAAATAGGTTTGATTACAGGTGTCGAATCTGTCCGATTGGGAGCTTCAACTTATGCAAATATAATCAATTCTCGAACTAACCATAAAATTTATACGTTAGATCCGATGCGAAATTATGAATTTAAAGCATACGGAACAAAAATTACGATAAAAATTGCAGGAAAATATTATAATTTAGACACTGATGAAGTTGCAATAAGACCTTCTAATGGTGGTTTTGTAAGTGCAAAAAATAGGTGGTATCGTGGAATATTTATTGTAAAAAATATAAATGGAACATTAGTTTTAATAAATAAATTAGATATTGAATCTTATATCAGAGGTGTTGTACCTTCGGAAATGCCTTCTAGCTGGGAGTATGAAGCTTTAAAAGCTCAAGCTATTGCTGCTAGGAGTTACGCTTTAGCAAATTTAGGTAAACGTGCAAAATGGGGGTATGATTTAAAAGATACTCCTGAAGATCAGGCATATACTGGTGCAAGTGGCGAAAAAGATAGTACAGATAAAGCTGTTGCAGATTCTTATGGTATAGTTCTAATTTATGATTTGAAAATTATTCCTGCGTATTATTCAGCATCTGCAGGTGGTCAATCAAAAACTTGGGAAAGAGATTTGCCATATATTCGTTCTGTTCCGTCTTATGATGACAATGTTAAAAAGAACGGGCATGGTGTAGGCATGTCACAACATGGTGCAAATAATCTTGCTAAACAAGGGTACAATGCGTATCAAATATTACAATATTTTTACAAAAATATAAGGTTTGCACGAATAAATCAAAGTTTTTACCAGTAGTCGAAACCGTTGGGGCACAGACTTATCCGCCTGAAGCTTAGTTGTGGCGCATACTTCCATATTAAAAAAATGTTAAGATTTTGCTGAAATGCTTGT
Organism: uncultured Candidatus Melainabacteria bacterium; assembly: GCA_937895785.1. GTDB lineage: Bacteria > Cyanobacteriota > Vampirovibrionia > Gastranaerophilales > Gastranaerophilaceae > UBA6984. Next base: position 33,287 of record CALBKW010000094.1, read on the forward strand.
CTAAATTGAATGTTAGTGTATAATAAGTTTATTGATAAAGCATAACTATTGGGAGCAAGGACAGTTATCCTAGGAGTTAATGTAGTAGGAGCTACTGTTTCATAGTTGTGCAAAAAAATGTTTACAGTATAGGAAAGGGGTTCAAAATGAACAAAGAAGAATTAGTAAAAGAAGTTGCTAAAAAAGCAAAAGTTTCACAAAAAGCAGCAGCAGACGTTATTTCTGCAACATTAGAAACAGTTGAAAAAACAGTTGCTAAAGGTAAAAGAGTTACTTTAGTTGGTTTCGGTACTTTCGAACCACGCAAACGTGCAGCTAGAATGGGTAGAAACCCTCAAACTGGTAAAGAAATCAAAATCGCTGCTAAAACAGTTCCAGCTTTTTCAGCAGGTAAAAAATTCAAAGAATTAGTAAAATAGTTTTTGAATTTAATAGATTTAAGGCGCAAGCAAAGCTTGCGCCTTTCTTTTTATATAATATATGGAGCGGCGCGATTGATATTATCAATTGCGCCGCTAAATTCTTCTAATAGTTTTATCCCTAATGATTAATCTCTATTACTTATTCCTCTTCATCATCTTCAGATACTTTCACAGGGTCTGCAATTTGGATACCCATTGAGCGCAAAGCAGTTCTAGCTTTAGGTGCAAGCGCTGTATCTGCGAAATTTTCAAGAATTGTTTGGAAGCAGTCAACTGCTTCTTGATTCATATCTCTCATCTTATATAAATAGCCAGCCTTATAGTATAGTGGTGCTAAACTTGGATCAGATAACACCAACATTTGGTTGTCTAGTTTAATTTTTACTTCAATAAGTTTTTGATTATCTTCTGGTGATAACAATGCATGTGCATAAACTTTTTTTGTTAAATTATCAATAGTTTGTGACATTTCATCTGTAACTTCTGGAGCTAATTTTTTTGCTTTTTTTGCCGCATAAGCGTCCATTGCGAATGCTGAAACCGCTAAGAATGCCACTAAAGTTAATACAATTAATTTTTTCATTACCCGTCCCCTACGTCTGTGTATATATCATACAAAAAAACTTGCATTTTGACCTCAATTAAATGTATGATATATTCTATGAAAATCATTCAAAAATTGTATCAAATGTTTATACTAGGATGTCAGGGAAATAACCTTGAAAGTGCTTTAAAAAGAGGACTTGGGGGTGTTATTTTCTTTAAAGATGACATAATCTCTTCAGATGATTTTAAAAGGCTGACTGCAAAATTGGCATGCCAATCTGAGATTGTACCTTTTCTTTCTATCGACCAAGAAGGAGGAAGGGTTGAAAGAACCGAAAATATTTGGGGTAAGAAAAGATATTTAAGTCAAAAATTTGCTTACGAAAAAGGTGAGGAATTTTTGAAGGTTCAAACTCAAATGATTGCAGACGAGTTGAAAAGTTATGGTATAAATTTAAACTTTTCACCTTGCTGTGATACAAATACAAATCCTAAAAATCCAATAATCGGCGAAAGAGCATTTTCTGACAATCCAGATGAAGTTATAAAAGGGGCAGAAATTGTTTTGGGTATTTACGAACAGTCTGGAATTATTCCTTGTATAAAACACTATCCAGGGCACGGTGATGCGGATTGTGATAGTCATTTGACTCTTCCGACAATTAATTTGTCATTAGAAGAAATGGAAAAAACTCATATTAAACCATTCAAACATCTTGTAAAGCGAGGTGTCGATATGGTTATGGTTGCACATTTACATTGTACTTGCTTTAACAAAGACGTATTGCCAACTTCGTTAAGTAAAAATGCAATTGATTATTTAAGACAGGATTATGACGGAGTAATTTGTTCTGATGATATGGTAATGCAAGCACTGGATGATTTTGACAATCCTTGTGAAAGGGCAATTAGAGCAGGAGTAAATTTATTTTTATATCGTTATTCCGATGATAAGACAATAAAAGTAATTGAGGATATCGCGCAAAAAGCTAAAAATGATAAGACCCTTCAAAAATGTATTGAAGAGTCTTATGAGAAAATTATTA
>CALBKW010000095.1 GCA_937895785.1 uncultured Candidatus Melainabacteria bacterium
GGTAGACGGCACAGGTTCTGCAGGAGGTGCAGGCGGAGTGAGTGGTTCATCAGGAGTAAGCAACTCAGGTAAAGTGGGCACAACTGATTCAACTTCATCAGCAGGTGGTACTGGCGGTTCTTCTAGCGTAAGCGGTTCAGGTACAGTAAGCACTGTAGAGAGCACTTCATCAACAGGTGGTACTAGCGGAGTTAGAAAAGCTGCGCGTGCGACAAGTACTCAATCATTAAATGATGTTAACAATACTGGTATTGCAATGCATTCTGTAAGCACAAGATTATCAGATTCAACACTGGTGCTAAGAGAAGCAACAAATATTGAGACTTTTTATCCAATAGGTGGAGGAGGAGGAACTACCCTTCCTACAACGCCAACAGCTCCAATTGGTAATGGTAAAATCCCAGTTGGTTCGGCAGTGCTTGATAAAACCTTAATTAATGGTGGAACAATAGCTGGCGGTACTATAACAGGTGGAACAACTATAGTCGGTGGAACTATAACAGGTGGTACGATAATTGGTGGTTCAACACCGACAACAAAACCTTCGACAACCGTTAATACAACTGATTCAACAACATCTACTGGTGGTGCAGGAGGTGCTGGAGGAAGTTCTGGTCATTATGAAACAAAAGATGTTTATTCAAGTGCACAAAAAGCTAATTTGACGGCACAGTATAATAACCTAGTAAAACTTGTCAGAGAAGCGGAAGCTACGGCAAATACTGCTTATGCAAACTTGCAAAATGCCCAAAGTCAATCAGCAAGTGGAGCTACTGCATCGGGTGATTACAACAGTGAGTTTTATCAAAATTTGTTTAAGCAAATGGAACAAAATGGATATCAAGCTTTTGACCAAAAGGCCTTGAATAATCCTGACTTTTTACAAAGCCAATTAACAAATGGTTTATGGTTCTTAGGACAAAAGAACTCAGAAGGCAAGTATGCTCAAACTTCATTGTCTTCATCTACAATGGTTTCAGAAGTTTCGGACGATAGAGATTTAGCAAAAGCTGAAGCAGAATATAATGCGGCAACTGCAAAAATCAATAAGAAAGAAAAGAAATTAGACATGCAGATGAAAGAAATGGATACTGAACACAGTGCTCTTCAAACAGAATATGATTCAGTGAAGAGTTTAATTTCTGACAATGTGAGCAAATCATTTAATTTATTTTCATAATGTAGTATAATAATCACAGTTAAAAGAACGGTGGTTTATGACAAATTCTGAAAATGTTAGATGGATAATGCTTTATACTGGCGATTTTCGTCCTAAATATTTTGAATTGCTAGATATAATTTCGACATTAATTGACAAATCTGAAACAGAACCTTTAGAGGCTGAGTTTTGTCTTTCATTTGCCTACAAATTTATAAAACTTTTTGACGGATTAATGAAAACATTAAAGGAGTTTTTTCAATATCAAGGTATATTTCAAACTACCGCTCGAGAGTTTATAAAAGAACTTTTTTATGATGAAATCGTAGAGGACGGGCAAGTTTGGATTGATATGCTTTATGACGTAAATCGATTACGTTCAAGTATGCCATTTTCTAGTGACGTATTTCTAGTTGTAAATAAGTATGTAAAACCTTTAACACAGATGTATGAATATTTAGAGCAAATGAGTGAAAATTAATGAAAGATAAATTTTTTGAATTAGGTGAATATACATACAATTTGCTAATTGATTGGTTTAAGCAAAAAGACAGTATAAAAATTGTTAGAATGTATGGCTCAAGATACAGAGGTGGCGCAAGAAAATCCTCTGATATTGATTTTTTACTAGAAGGTACATTCCAACATGATATGATTTACAACTTTAAACAAGAAATTAATAGCTTAAAACATCCATATCGTATTGATTTTGTAGATATTAAATCAGAAGAAAGTATGGACTCTTATTTTACAGAAAGAAATTTTAAAATTAGTGAAATTTTCTATCTTCGTTCAGATTATTTTCCAGAAGAAACTTATGTAGAACAAGGTCCAAAAGGAATTAGAGAATTTGAGTTTTATCCTCGTTGGGTTTATAGATATCGTAGCTATTTCATGTGGAAATTTGAAGAATTTATGCCAGATGTAAACGACATGATTATAAGTCATGAAAATAATTACGATGATATTCAAGCTCAAATTGACATTTTTGGAAGATTTAAAAATATTTTCGAAGGATGTTGGAAACTTTTAAAAGATTATGCAAAAGATGAATTTAATAAAAAAATCTTTTTGCCAAGAGAAATTTTTGAATTTGCGCAAGAAAAAAATATTATAAAAAATAAAAAAGTTTGGACAGATATGATTTATGATTTTAAAATTATGACTGATTGTCCATTTGTTGAAATCAATGATGAAATGATTTACCGTCTAAAAATAGTTTATATGCCTGCAATGATTGAATTACGAGAATATTTTAAAGCAATGTTTGAAGAAGTAATTAATGCGTAAATTTTTATGAAATTTTTACATTAAAAAACTCCCCGAAAATATGTAAACAATTGTAAAAGCATGGTATTAACACTAGCAAATATTTTTTTGATGTACTTTAATTTTAATATACTAGTATTTGTAAGGGAATGTGATGAATATTAATCCAGTAATGCCTCAAATCCAACAGGGTTTTACATCAAAAAAAGAACAAGAGCCTAAGAAACTTAAATATGCAAAAGATACTTTGTTGGAAAATAATTTGAAGACAAGAGCCACTATTCAAGCTGGTAAGTTAACAAAAGCGTTTACAACTTATCCTGCAAAAGGTTTAAAAGGCGATAGAAATGCTAATTTCTATGAATTTTTGACAATGGGTACAGTGCCATATTTAATGGGTAGTGCTGCATTGATGGCTGTTTTTAACTTGGCAAATAAACATTTTACTCCATTTGCAAATTCTAAAGCTGGTCAAATTGGTAAAAAGATGGCTTTAGGTGTTGCTATGTACGGCGTAGCAAAAGAAGCTTCTAAATCTTTGGTTAATGTTCCAGTTAAGGCAATGACTGGTGTTGATACAGAAATGCCTTATGCTAAAGTAGTCGAAGGTTTCCCAAAATTTGAAGGCGATAAAAATACAAAATCAATTGAATACCATAAAGTATTTGAAAGCGTAGAGTTCCCTCGTTATGACTTGTTATATGGTAAAACAAATGAAGACAGAAATGCATATTATGATAAAGTTGCTAAAAAATTGGGCTTAGGCGAAAACTTAGCATCTTCAGATAAAGAAGTAAAACCTAGAATTAAAGATATTATTGTTCGTTCTAACACTGCAAAAAGTATTTCTTCATACTTATGGGCAGCAACAGGCGTAGGTTTAGCAGTTCAAAAACCTTGGGATAATTTCTTTGTTTCAGCAACAAAAGGCAAAGGCGTACAAAAAGTTGCAAATATGGCTCGTTCATTTGGTAATAACTTTGTAAAAGCAGCAAAGGATTTATGGACTGGTGGTGCAAACCCAACAAAAGTTCAAAAATACGCGGGTAAAGCCTTAATCGGAGCTGCGGTTGCAGCAACAGTAATCGGTGTTGCAAATACCGTAATCAGTGCAAGAAAGTCGGCAAACTTGGAAGATAAAAACGTGTTTGATTCAAACAGAAAGGTTGTGGTGGACTAAGATGACAATAACCGCAACTAACGGAATTAAGACTCAACAATACATTAAACCTCAAGAAGCTAAAGGTAAATTAGTTTCTTCATCAATATTCCCAAATGTAAAAGATACAAAATACAATTTCAATGCTTTAAAACACGGTTTAACTGGTAAAGCTAACGACCATGAATTAGGCAAATTAAACGATGTTGGTATGAAAGTTGGTGCAGTAGCATTGGCTGGTTATCTAGCAACTCAAAAAGCTACTCCAAAAACAAAATTGATGGAATTTGTAGGTTTAGCAACTTTCTTTGGTGCGATGAAATTATGGCCAAAATTAGCAATTGGTGCTCCTGCAAAAGCTATTCACGGTTTTGACCCAACTCAAGAATATGAAGATAGTTTTGGACGTAAGAAACCATTTTTCCAAGATGCACAATATCAACCTTGGGACGTATATTCAAACGAACAATTACAAAAAATTGGCGATAAAATGGGCGTAGATAAAAATGCTCAAGATAGAAATGATTTAACAAAATCAAACATGACAAAAATCGCTACAAAAAATAACACATTGTGGATGATTACCGCAGGTATTGCATCTGCAGTATTCTCAGCATTAGCTTGTAACAAAGCAGAAAAAGTTATTGACCCAGCTTTAGACAAAGTTAATAACGAAAAAGCAGACAAATTATTACAAAACTTTGATGCAGAATCTCAAAAACGTATGACTTCTGCAAGCAAAGATATGCAAAAAGATTTAGACAAAATTTTTGAAGAAAACAAAGGTAAAACTGTAGATAACAAATTAGTTGAAAAGATTTCAGGCAGATTAGCTAAAGGTTTAGATCCTGTAACTGAAGAAGGCGTTAAAGAAGATATGAAAAATATCTTGATGAACGGTAAATCTTTAGTTAACGAAAGCTTAGCAGAAAAAATTTCAAACGGTTCTAAAAAAGTTTTAGCTCAAAAATTCTCAGAAGAACAAGTTGCAAAAATTGTTCCATCAAAAGAAGAAATTGTTAAACACTTCAACGACAATCAAATGATGGGCAGAGAAGTTAACGAAGATGAAGCAATGGAAGTTCGTTCTTCTGTATCTCAATTATTCTTAGCCAAAGCTAAAGAACAAGGAATGTCTACTGAAAAATTAAAAACTATCAAAAAAGGTGTTGCATTAGTTGCTGACAAAGCTCTCAAATCAAATTCAGCATCAGTTTTAGACGAAAATGCAATGAAGAAGGTTAGCGAAATTGGTAAAGCGATGAGCGAATTGCAAGCAAAAGATTCAATTCTTGATGATTATGCTCAAGCAAAAGTTGCTGACAAGCCTGAAACTGTGATTGCAAATTACTGGAATAAAACTTCTTCAAGTATTGTGAAATCTTTAGGTATTGACTTTAAAGAAATGGAAAAGGTTAGAAATAACCGTCAATTAGTTCAAGGCTTGGTAAGAAACAAAATGGAAGAAGTTACTTCTGATGATACAAAATACCAAAAAGCAATTGGCGAAATGGCTAACAATATCGCTGAATTAGATAAGAAAATTAAACCAGAAGATACAAGAAAATATGTAGATTTAGTTGGTAAAACTTACGATGATGCTGCGGGCAAATTATACAACCAAGGTATGGAAGCTACTGCTAACAAATTAACAGCTCTTTCAGTAGGAGGTAAAGGTTCTTTAAAACGTGTTAAACAAGTTTACTTTGAAGAACGTGTTGCTGGTGTTAAAAACTCTTTCTCAAGAATGATTAACACAATGGATGTATACAGAAGAATATCTAAAGGCGAAGTTCCAAAAGATGGTTCAGCAAGAGAAGTTAAAGAAGCAATGTTAGAACTTGTTAAACAAACAACATTACAAGGACACTCTTCTGACCACTCAATCAAATTCTACTTCAACAGAAGCCAAGATAACTCTACAAATGTTGACAGAAGCGATGTTGAAATTAAAGACGGTAAAGTTGTAAATAAATACTTCAAAGACGGCAAAGGTGTAGATGTTCCAGAAGATTATGGTTTCTACCAAAAAGCTATGAACTTTATGTACAACTCACCAATGGATAAAGATACTGTTGAGGCAATCAAAAAAGCAGGTATTGAAAAAGATGTAAACAAATACAATTCAGAAGTTTACAACAAAATTGGTAGCGCTGATTACTTCACAAAACCAAATCACAAAACAACAGGTGACCAAGGTGCATCTTCAGAATACAAATTCTTATTGTTAGGTGTTGCACCTGATGAAATGATGACAAAAACAGTTCAACAATCATATAACTCTCAAAAATGGGGTAAAACTTTCGGAACAGTAGGTGCTGTATTAACAGGTTTAACTGTTGCAGCTCAATTCTTGTTCGGTAAAGGTAAAGCAGTTAAGTAGGAAATAGGAAATAAAATGTCAAGAGTTCAATCAATTCAAGCAAAAATCTTAAATGTTCCAAATTTGAATGTTAAAGCTAAAAATGTAACAAGACCAAGCTTTACAAGCAATATGGAAATGTACACTTCAAATCCATTGAAGAACTTTTTAGATACTCAAGCTGCAATGAATAAATCTCTTGTAAAAACTGCTCCTGTTCAAAATCCTGTTGTAAAAGAAACTGCTAAAGTTGAAGATAAAAAAGTTGAAAACAAACCAGCATATAAAAACAACTTCCGTTCAATGTTACAAAACGGTGAAGCTAAAATTTTAGCTATTGTTCCAAGAACTTTTAACGCAAAAGATGAAAACGGTGATGAAAAAATTACTGGTAATGAACAACATGGAACATTTTTGAATGCAATTGATAGATTAGATGAAGTTAAGGCAGAAGGCTTTAATGCATTCCATATTTTGCCAATTCACCCAACTGGTAAAAAACACGCAATGGGTTTGGCTGGTTCAATCTATTCTCCGCTAGATTTCTTACAAATAGATCCTAACCTAATTGATAAAAATGATAAAAGAACTCCAGTAGAACAAGTTAAGGCGTTCACTGATGCTTGTCACGAACGCGGTATTAAAGTTATGTTAGACTTGCCAAGTTGCTCATCTTATGATTTGTACTTGCAAAAGCCAGAATTGATGGCAAAAGAACGTGACGGACAAGCAAAAACACCTCAAGGCTGGAACGATATTAGAATGTTCCAACCATTCTCAGATGAAACAAAAAGAGAATTAAATCCAGATTTAGTTGATTTACACAAAAAATATGTTGATATGTGCGTAGATATGGGTATCGACGGTATTCGTGCTGACGTAGCTCGTGCGAAACCTACTGAATTTTGGGATATTATTATTCCTTATTCACACTCAAAAGATCCTGAATTTGGTTGGTTAGGTGAAACTTACACTTATGAAGATGCTTCACCACAAGCAAATATGCCTTATGACAGACCAGAAGATTCTTTAAGAGCTGGATTTGATGCGTATTATGGTCAATATCACATTTTCCACGAATGGAAAGGTGCAAAAGACTTAAACGATTTCGTAAAAGAAAATATTGATATGTCAAATAGATTGGAAAAAGGTAAATCTTTAATCGGTTCATTTACAACTCACGATGATATTTCACCTATGTTCCATGGAGGTACTGAATACTGTAATCTTACAGCAGGTTTACAAGCAACATTACCTATGTTGAATCCATACTATGTAGATGGTTACCAATCAGGTGATTACTATGTTTATGGTTATGACCACTCAAAATCAGAAGAATCTGAAACTGATTGTCACGAAATGACTGTTCACAGAGGTAAACTTGATATCTTCAATTTATCAAGAAAACCAGGTGGAAAAAATCCAGAAATTGGTAAGTTTATGACAGAATCTTTTAAAATGAGAGATAAATATCAAGACTTAATTACAAAAGGTTCTTTCATTGAATTAGATAAGAAAAACGACAAAGATGATCAAATTATTGCTTATGCAAGACACAAAGACGGTAAAACACTGTTGGTTGTAGGTAACAAAAATATTAATAGGAATGTCACAGCAACAGTTAAAGTTCCAACAATGAAAGCAACTCAAGAGCTTAAAAACTTGTTACCAGCATATGGCAAACAATCAAAATATCAAGCTGGTGACGGTGAATTAAAAGTAGACTTAGCTCCATCAAGAGTTCATGTATTTGAAATTGATACACCAAATATTGAACAAGCTTCAAAAGGACATGTTTACAAGCAAAACTTATAAGCTAAACATTAAATGACACGAAGATAACTTAAAGGGTGATTATACAAATCACCCTTATTTTTTGTTTTATTAATTTTAATTATTTATTTGTTTTCAATAGCGTTTTTAAGTGCTTTTTCAAGAACTTCAATTTTGGACTCTAAAACTTTTACTTTTGAATCACTTTCATCTGAAGAAATAGAGTTCTTTTCTAATTCTCTTTTATAAGCCTTTAATTTTCTTGCAATATCCAAAACATAAGATAATACAAATAAAATACCTGCAATAAATCCGCTAAATGCTAGAACGATAACTTGTGGTTGTTTAATTGTATAACAGAAATAGCCGATTACACAAAGTAATACGATAGATATTAATCTTAAAAATATAATCATTTTTGACTCCTTAAATATTTTAGTACCTTTTCAATTTTTTCATCAGGTTCAATTTGTACCTTGATTATCTCATCACCGAAAGGTTTTGTAAACTCTAATTTATAGGCTTGTAAGACCTGCTCTTGAGTTTTACATTTTTCTGGACGAGCGCCATAAAGTGTATCGTTATAAACGGGTGTTCTGAAATGACTCATGTGAACCCTAATTTGATGAGTACGACCTGTTTTTAGGGTTAATTCAATGTAAGTCGCATTTTTAAACCTTTCTAAAACCTTATATTCAGTAATGCTTGGTTTTCCACCTTCAACAACTGCCATTTTATGAGGTTGAGTTGGGTGTCTTCCAATTGGCAAATTGATAACACCTTCTTCATCTTTCACTGAGCCTTTTACAATAGCTAAGTAACTTCTTACCGCTGTTTTTGTTTTTATTTGTTGAGTTAAAAATTCGTGTGCTTTATTATTTTTAGCAACCATTAAAAGTCCAGATGTATTGCGGTCTAAGCGGTGTAAAATTCCACGTCTAAACTCACCGTTAATATCTGATAAATTGTCACCATATTTGTATAAAAGAGCATTTACAAGAGTGTTTTCACGTTCAATTGTTGTTGGGTGAGTCAGCATTCCAGACGGCTTATTTACAACGAGCATATTCTCATCTTCGTAAACAATATCAAGAGGAATGTTTTGTGGTTCAATTTTTACTTCTTCAATTGCTTGAGGTTCAAACTCAATAATGTCGCCCTCATGAAGTTTGTGCGAAGGCTTTTTTATTTCTCCATTAATTAAAACATTACCGCTTTTTATTGCAGACTGAATCTTTGAACGTGAAATATCATCAATCAAGTTTGAAAGATATGCATCAAGTCTAATATTTTCGTCGTTTTCGTCTATTAAAAATTTCATAATAATTATAATTGTTTTAGTTGCGCTCTTGTTAAAAGCAAGTAAATTATAGCTACAATGCTTACATTTATTGCAATATCAGAAATGTTAAAAATTGGAAATTCCACAAACTTAAAGTAGAAATAATCTCTAACATATCCAAGTGTCATTCTTTCAAATAGGTTACAAAATATACCTGACATCAACACTGTAAGCCAAGTTATTCCAGTATATGACATTGTTCCTGCATGTCTAATTACGTAAGCTAGTAAGAAAATTAAAGCTAAAACAGCTAAAATTTCAAGCAATAATGGATAATTTTGTAAAATGCTAAAAGCAGCACCTGTATTTTTTACATAGCTCAGTGTAATGAAATCATTTGGTGGAAAATTGAATCCGTGTTTCACGTTGCTAGTTATTAAATCAGATAAGTAGCAATTTGCGCAGATAAATCCTGCTAACATTACAAATAAGTATATGATTTTACTCCACAGATTTTGCGGTTGTTTCTTTCTTGCCATTTTCAACTACCTTAAAATTCTTTTCTGGAATTACATTTGTTCTAGTGATAATATAGCCCAAACCAGTCACAAGAAGTTTTACGTCTTTGTTCTTTGCTAATTTTGCTCTTGTAATGCCGATGGATGCCACTGTATATTCGTTTAAATTATCTTTGTTTGCTGTGAAAATTCTTTCCAAAATACCTGATTCTGGAAGTTTTCTGTAACTTTCTTCTGAATTAATTTGTGGATAAGTGATTTTTTCTTGACCGATTGAGGCAATTACTATCATTTTGCCGTCATTAACGTCAAGGTTTAAACTTGCGGTGTAAGGTTTGTTTGCAGGAACGAGTTGTGGTACAACTAAGTCCATTTTTATGTCGTTTGCTTCACCATAAGTTAATGTTGTTCGTTCATTTATAATTTGGTCTGAGGTTACAAACCAATTATCACCATTTTTTTCAAGGTAATAAATACTGTTTGAATAACTTTTTAGGTAACCAGTAATATCAGTTTCACCAACAACTTCAACTGAGGATGCAGTTGCTTTTTCAACAGCTTCAACAACGGCAGTATTACCAATAATGCTTATCTTTGTAATGTTCATTGTGTACTTGATATCAGGGTACATTTTTAATGTTTTTTGAACAAGGTCAAAATAAGTTTCTTTATCAAAACCGTCTGCATTTACATAATTTTTTGCGTACATTTTCTTTAAGGCTTCAAGATTACCAGTATTTGTGTAAACTAATTGAGCCTTAAAGAAGTTTTTAACTTCTTTTTCTAAGTTTTGAGTTTGTTTTGATGTTGCTGGTTTTCCAGCATAAGCAATATAATTATCACTTGCAAAGCAAGTTGGTGTAATTAATAGAGCGATTATAAGTGTTAAAATTAATTTTTTCATACAAGAATTATACCTTAAATATTTACATTTGACATCATCTCAATAAGGGTACTTATTGTTGTGTCCATGCTAACGATGTCTGTAGTTCTTTGTTGTAAGAATGCATTGATTTGAGGCATCATTTCAATAGCGATATCAAGGCTAGGGTTAGAACCTTGTTGATACATACCTACATCAATCAAGTCTTTATTTTCACGGTAAAGAGCTAAAAGCTTACGCATTTTACCTGCGCACGCTTTATGTTCAGGTGATGCGATAGCACTCATCAAACGGGAGATACTACCTAATACGTCAATCGCTGGATAGTGGTTAGCTTCGGCAACTTTTCTGGATAAGAAAATGTGACCATCGGTAATACCACGCACCGTATCTACAATAGGGTCGTTGATATCATCACCTTCCATAAGTACTGTATAAAATGCGGTAATAGAACCTTTAGGGCTGTTACCTGCTCTTTCAAGAACCTTTTGCAACCATGAGAAAATTGAAGGTGGATAACCTTTCATTGTTGGAGGTTCGCCTAATGATAGACCTACTTCACGACCAGCCATTGCGCAACGAGTTATTGTATCGGTCATTAAGAAAACTTTTTTACCTTTATCTCTGAAATATTCGCATACCGCAGTTGCTGCAAGTAAGCATTTTTGACGAATTAATGGCGGTTGGTCACCTGTTGCACAAACAAGAACAGATTTTTTCATACCTTCTTCGCCTAAAGCATCTTCAATAAACTCTTTTACCTCACGACCACGTTCACCGATTAGAGCTACAACGTTTACGTCAGCATCAGAATTTCGGGCAATCATACCTAGAAGTGTTGATTTACCTACACCAGAACCAGCAAATAACCCCATACGTTGTCCGCAACCGAAAGTTAAACAAGAGTCTATGGCTCTAACACCTGTTGAGAACATCTCTGTGATGATTGGACGTTCAAATGGACTTGGTGGAGGACCTTCGATGTTACGCCATTCTGCATGTTCCAAAGGTAGTGGATGTCCATCCATTGGGTTTCCCATAGGGTCAATAAGTCGTCCTAGCAAAAAATCACCAACTGGAATATTAATCGGATTACCTGTTGAAGTTACAAGACATCCTTGTCCGATGCCGTTACCGTCAAGTAACAAAAGTAATTGAGCAACTTCGCCCTTGAAGGCTGCAACTTCTGCGGGCTTTTTTTCTCCAGTATTTGTTTCAATGTAACATAAATCACCGATTTTTAACCCTGGAAGTTTTACTTCTACTGTTAAACCAAGCAACTTTGATACAGTACCTTTATATTGATAAAGGTCTGTTTTTTCAAGAACATCTTTCGTTTTGGCTTTCAACTCGTCAATTCGAGATTGGTCAATTTCATCGGTAATCATAAGATTATTCTAGCATATTTTTTATATTTACACAATTGTTTTGAAACATCTTTATTTATGCTAAAATTTAGGAATGATTAAGGATATAAAGAGCAGTAGAATATTATCAACAATTACTTTTTCTGCAATTTTGTTATTGGCAATTATTTTTAGATTTGCTTGTATCAATAAAGTAGATGGACTTTGGTATGACGAGCTTGTAATGTTTAACCAAGTGAATCAAAGTAATCTATTGAAAACTATATTTTACTCTTTAACAACAGATGTGCATTTACCTTTATATCAGGTGATGTTACATTTGTGGGCTAAAATATTTAGCTTTTCTGACTTCTCTTTACGTAGTTTTTCTGCGGTAACGGGAGTATTAACAGTATGTATAGGTTATTTTGTCGGAAATGCTTTTAAATCAAAATTTCAAGCCTTTTTGATGATGTTTCTTTTTGCAACAAATAGTTTTCTTATTTATTACTCTCAAGAAGTTAGAATGTATGAACTTTTAGCTTTTTTTAGTGCATTAAATTTGTTATTTTTGATTAGACTAAATCGGTCAAAAATAGATACTTTATTTTGGATTTTATCTACATTAGGTCTTGTCTTTACTTATACGATTTCAATAATTTATGTAGTTATTGAAATTGTTGCATATTCTATTTACAAGCAAAATTTTAAAAATAAGGGTTGGCTAAAATCAGTCGGAGTATTTTTAGTTCTTGTTATACCAATTTTAGTCCCATACTTTTTTATTTACGGGAAAAGATTGGCTAGTTTTGTAACAGGATTTTATGCAGATGGGTCTAGTTTATTTGTAACGTTGCAAAACTTCTTTACTCCAAAACTTGTTGGCATAAATAATAATCCAATTCATTATTTTGTGCAATTTGTTCAAAATTTCAGTTTTTCTGATTTTGCTTTTGTGGTTGTTCCATTAGTGATTGCTAGTTACTTTATATTTAAAGCAGTAAAAGAAGATAAATTTGCACGTCTTATTTTTATTATTTCTTTAGTTTTTGTTTTGATTGAAGTTTTAGCTTTTATTTTTACCGATTTCAAAATTCTCTCAAGATATTTGATAATTATTTTACCTAATTTACTTACTCTGATTGCAATAGGGGCTAAAGATTATAAAAACAAAGTGTCCTTATGTTTTATTTTAATGTTTCTATTGGTTAATTTTTCATATCTTGTTTATTCTCCAAGAGCTAGTTATAAATTAGGTCGTGAGGGGTATTTGCCAATTGTTAATTTGATGCTTGAAAATAATATTCAAGATAATGATATTGTTTTCGTTTGGAATAGAAATGAAATCTTGTCGAAATATTTAGATAAAAATGTTACAACATTGTCGCTATTAAAGGATGTAGCTTACAAATCAGAGTATGTTTTTGCAATGCAAGATAAGTTGGAGAAGTCTAATGCTGATACAAAAAAAGAACTTTTGAAAGATTATTTTGTATCAAGATTTCCTGCTGAAAATACCGAAATCTTAATGGCTTTTGTTATATCTCGGATGAAACCAGAGCAAAAGATTTTTTTAGTTACAAATGGATATTTTAATGATTTTTCAGAGGATTTTTACAAGCGCGTTTCAAATCAAGACGAGTTCAAGGAATTTACATTTAATAACTTAATGACAATAAAGGCGACTTTAGATTTAAAATATATATGCAATAACAATTTAAAATCTGTTGGTACATACAAAAATGGATTTTATGTTTTAAAGGTTTGGAAAAAATAAAAGATGGAAAAAATAAAAAATTACATAAAAAATAATTATAGAGAAACTGCAATAGTTGCTGTCATAACTTTTTTTGCCTTGATTTTAAGGCTTGTTATGCTTCAAAATTATGGCGATTTGTGGTTAGATGAACTTTATTCTTGGTATTTTGCCTCTCAAAATAATGTTATTGATACTGTTTTAGAACTTGTGAAACAAGATATTCACATGCCTCTATATTTTGTTATTCTTCATTTTTGGATAAAAATGTTTGGGCAAAACGATGTTGCAATGCATTCTTGTACTTTGGTTTTAACTTTGCCACTTATTCCAATAGCATTTTATTCTATGAAAACTTTGTTTAATAAAACTGCAGGTTATTTTTCTGCCATTTTATTGGCAATTAATGCTTGGGGGATATATTATTCGGTAGAAGTTCGATTTTATGGAATGGTTTTTGTTCTATCTCTTTTGAGTGCATTTTGTTTTGCCAAAATGCTTGAGACATTTGATAAAAAATATATTTGGGCATTTATAATTTCACATATTCTGTTAATATATACGTTTAGCGCAACAGGCATGTTGACACTTATGTATGCGCTTTTTGCGATTATTTATTTAGCCCTGAAACATAGAGATAAAATGCTTGAAATGGCAAAATATTTTTCTATTTTGTTAGTTGTTTCAATTCCTGTAATCGCAATAATGATTTATAATACGCTTGTTTTTAATAGTGAAATTTGTTCTTTCACGCGTGATATATATTTCTTTGATTGGAAAGTTTTGTTCGATATGTTAGAAACTTATTTTTCAAATGAAAATTATCAATTAATGACAAGAGAAATCAATGTTTATGGCAATATTTTTGAAAAAATGAGAATACCTAGTTATTTTGTGCTTGTTGCTATACCTATTTTTATTGGCCTGATAGGCTTTATAAAAAGTTTGTTTTCAAAAAACAAATTGTTATATTTATTTTTAATTCCATCTTTGATGTTCTTAATATTGTCGTTAATTCTTGCAAGTATGGGAAAAATGGCATTTTTGACAAGATATTCTACAATAATTTATCCGATTATAATGTGTTCAGCGTGTTATGGTTTGAGTCTTTTAAGTTGGAAAAAACTACATATTTTACTGTTTTCAATATGGATTTTGATAAATTATGCTTATTTTTATGTTGTTCCAATTAACATTTTTACAAATCCAAGGGTTGAATTAGGCGAATTACCTAAAATATTAGAGCAAGAAGTTCAAATAAAAGATTCTGATTATGTTTTGATACCTTATTCTGGTTCAAAAATTATGCGTTATGTACCTCACGGTATTTATATTCCATTTGAAGCTGATGACATGCTTCTTTTGAAAGGTGAAGATTCCATTGAATTTTACTTTGGCACAAAAAATATTGATAAGAAAAATATTAAAGCTTTAATGTATGACAATATTACTAAAAATACTGTAATGGGGGCTTATTATAATAATTTGAAAACAAACTATATTGATAGAATGAATAAAGGTGATAGATTTGTTATAATTTCATATCGTGATGGGTTTACAATGCCATTAATTCAAAATTGGCAAATGCTTAAAGATGTAAACACATACAATAACATTAATTTGTTTGTTTTAATGATGTCAAAAGTGACTAAAGATGGCTTAGATATTGCACAACAAACCTTGAAACCTTTGGGGTATATTCCAGTACAAAATGGTGGATATTCAATTTTTGTTTATGAAAAACAATAATTTGAATATTTGTGGTAAAATAAAAGAAAAAATTTCAGGAGATAAAAATGGAAGATTTAAGAGAAAAATATGAAGTCGTAATTGGCTTAGAAGTACACGCTCAATTAAAAACAAATACAAAAATTTTCGCACCAGACGGTTGTGAATTTGGTAATGAACAAAATACACAAATCAGCCCTATTACATTAGGTATGCCAGGGGTATTACCAGTATTAAACAGAGCTGTTGTTGATATGGGTATTTTAACAGGTTTAGCTTTAAACTGTGAAATCGCTCATAAATGTAAATTTGATAGAAAACAATATTTCTATCCTGACCTACCCAAAGGTTATCAAATTTCTCAATATGATGAACCAATTTGTGGAAAAGGTTACTTAATGGTTAATGGTAAAAAGATTGGTATTACAAGAGCTCACCTAGAAGAAGATGCCGGAAAATTAGTTCATGCGGGTGCAGACGGTTTAGCTGGTTCTTCATACTCTTTAGTTGATTTAAACAGGGCAGGAACTCCATTATTGGAGATTGTATCAGAACCTGATATGCGCTCTCCTCAAGAAGCTCGTGAATATATGGAAGAATTAAGAAACATTGTACGTTACGTAGGTGTTTGTGATGGTAACTTAGAAGAAGGTTCAATGAGATGTGATGCTAACATTTCAATTATGCCAAAAGGTTCAAACAAATTCGGTACTCGTGCAGAAATTAAAAACGTAAACTCTTTCAAAGCTTTGGAAAGAGCTTTAGAATATGAAATTGATAGACAAATTGAACTTGTTGAAGATGGTGAAGAGGTAGTTCAAGAAACAAGATTGTGGGATGACAACGCAGGCGTAACTCGTTCAATGCGTGGTAAAGAAGATGCTCATGACTACAGATACTTCCCAGAACCAGATTTAATGCCATTAGAAATTTCTCAAGAATGGATTGATAGAGTAAAAGCAACAATGCCTGAATTACCAGAACAGAAACGTCAACGTTATATGGATTTAGGTTTAAGTGAATATGATGCAAGTGTTATTGTTGCTCAATACGAATTAGCAATGTTCTTTGATGAAGTTCTAAAAGCTGGTGGTAATCCAAAAATTGCTGTAAACTTCTTAATGGGTGAAGTTGCAGCATACTTGAAAGAGCAAAAACTTTCTATCAATGAAACAAAATTAACTCCAGAAAACTTGGTTGAGTTAATTGGTCTAATTGAAAAAGCGACAATTTCTAACAATATTGGTAAACAAATTATTGTAGAAATGATGGAAACAGGCGAAAAAGCTTCTGCAATTGTAGAAAAGAAAGGCTTAAGTCAAATTTCTGATACAGGCGCAATTAAAGAAATTGCTCAAAAAATTATTGATGCAAACCCAAGCCAAGTTGAAGCATACAGAGGTGGTAAAGATAAGTTATTTGGTTTCTTTGTTGGTCAAGTAATGAAAGAAACTAAAGGTAGAGCTAACCCTCAAAGCGTTAACCAAATTTTAAAAGAATTATTAGGTTAATGGCGAAACAAAGAAAGAGGTTTTAATGGAAAACTTTATTACAAACAAAAAAACATGTATGGATTTAGAAATACACGAACAACCTGTAATTTTAGGCAAAATTATAGATGAATATGTTTCTGTTGATAATAAAGTTGAAATGGATGTTCCTCAAGATGTTTCAAAAATTGTGTTAGTTGCAAGTGGTTCTTCATATCACTGCGCAAGATATGGCGCGGATTTGTTTGGAACTGTTGCGGATATTTCTGCCCGTGCAATTTATTCGAGTGAATACTTGTTAAAACCAAAAGCTCCAGTTGATGAAGGAACTTTGTATATATTCATTACTCAATCAGGTGAAACAAGTGATACTTTACGTGCGGCAAAACGCGCACAACAATTGGGAATGAAGATTTTAGTTATTACAAACAACGAAAAATCTTCAATTGCAAAAATTGCGGATTATGTAATCAATTGTTATGCTGGAGAAGAAAAAAGCATTGCTGCAACAAAATCTTTTACAGCTCAAATGCTTTGTTTGTATTTGCTAACACTTAAATATGCTCAAATCAAGAATATTGATGTAAGTGAAAAAATGGAAAGTTTGAAAACATTACCATTCGTAATTTTACAAACTTTTGATATGAGTAAAAAAATTAACCAACTTGCAGGGATGTTGAAAAAAGAAAAGAATTTCATCATAACTGCTGATGGTATTTCCTATGCGTTAGCAAAAGAAGCTGCGTTAAAAATACAAGAAACGTCATACTTGAACGTTACAGCAATGATATTGGGCGAATTTATGCACGGTCATGTTGCTGTGTTGAATAATAAAATTCCTTTGGTATATGTTTCCGCATCAGGAGTTTCTTATTCTTCTGCAAAAAATTTGGAAAAAATTAAAAAAGACTATAATCCTCCTATTTATATTATTGGACGTTCCCACGAAAGAATTACACCAAACTTTAATATAACTATTGATAATGAAGATCCAACTTTAAGAATGTTCTCAAATGCAGTAGCTATACAAATGTTAGCTTTAGAAATTGCGAAAAAGTTGGGTCGAAATGTTGACAAACCAAAAGGACTTGTAAAGGTCGTTAAAGAAAACTAGCCTACATAAAAAGGATTTTTTATGCAAAACAAAAAACTCATAATTGCAATAGCAACGTCTATTTGCGTACTTTTAATTATATTATTTGCTTTATTTTTTAAATATTTAAATTCACATAAAGTGACGTTGTTGAATGTTTGCAAAAATAACAAATGGGGCTTTATAGATAGAAAAGGGAAAGTTATTGTTCCTTATAAATACCAAATTTTAGGACAAATTCAAGACGGCTTAGCTGTAGCTTGTGAAGATTTTAAATGTGGTTTTATTGATAAAAAAGGCAACGTGAAAATTAAGTTTGAATATGATGAGGCCTACTCTTTTGTAAATGGTTTGGCTGTTGTAAGAAAAGATGATAAATGTGGTTATATTAATAAAAAAGGTAATGTTGTAATTCCACTTGATTACACATACGCAGATAATTTTGCACAAGGAAAAGCTCCTGTATGCCGTGATATAGGTCAATGTGGCTATGTAAATAAATTAAATAAAGAAGTTATCCCATTTGATTATGATAAAGTCACAAGTTTTGTAAATGGAGTTGCGAATGTTCAACGTGGTGATATGTGGGGTGCAATTAACAAACGAGGTAAGCTTGTAATACCTATGGAATATCAGGCTTTGGGTGTTTTAGCAAGTGATAGAATTAGTGCTTGTAAGGTTATGCCTAATATTAATAATGCAATTCGTTGTGGATATATAGATAAAAAAGGGCGCGAAGTTTTACCATTCAAATATATATGGACGGTAGATTTTTCAGAAGGTATTGGCGCAGTTCAAGGTTCTGATACTCGTTGGTATTATATTGATGAAAATGGTGAAAATATTTTTGAAAAATCATATAGTATTGCATCCGCTTTTTCTGAGGGGTTAGCAGAAATTTGTGTGAACCCGACAACTTGCGGTTTTGCTGACAAATATGGAGAACCTGTAATTTCAGTTAAATATTCTGCGACAAGCAGTTTTAAGGATGGAATTGCAGCAGTAATGTTAAATAACAAATGGGGTTTTATCGACAAAAAGGGTAAGACAGTTATACCATTTGAATTTGACTGGACAGGCTTAGTATTTTAGCCTTTTAGGTTAAGCGTATTTAACATATTAGACAATATTATTTTGTTTATATTACAATTATAAATAAAATTATACTGTATCTTAAAACAAAAAGGAGAGTTAATATGTTTAAGAAAATAGTACCTCTTACTGTCGTAGCTTTTATGTTGGGACTTTGTGTCAATAACTTTGCTATGTCAGGTGTTCCAGCAAATTATAAAGTGGCAGTTGTTGATGTATCTAAAGTAGTTTCATCTTCAAAACAAGTTGCTACTTTGAAAAAAGAACAACAAACAAAATTGGAACAAATTAAGAAAGTTTATACTGCAGCGCAAGACAAAGCGTTAAAAGAAAAAGATGCTAAAAAGCGTAATGAAATTATGAAAACAGCAGAAAATTCTGTTATAAAATTAAAAACTGAAAATGATAAAGTTTATGCAAAAAAATTAGCTGAAATTGACAAATCAATTTCGTCTACAATCCAAGCTCAAGCTCAAAAATCAGGTTATGATTTAGTTTTAGCAAAAGGCGTTGTATTGTATGGCGGAACTGACATCACAGCAGAAGTTCAAAAATTAGTTAAGTAAGAATATAGAGTAAAGGAAAAACAAATGAAAAAGTACAGATTGTTAACACGTGCAGATTTAGACGGTATTATGTCTGCTACATTGTTGAAAAAATTTGGTATGATTGATGAAATAAAGTTTTGTCATCCAAAAGATATGCAAGATGGCAAAATAGAAGTTACAGATAATGATATCATTACAAATTTGCCATATAACGAAAATGCACACTTTGTTTTCGACCACCATTTTTCAGAAGACGTAAGGGCATACGGTCACCGTTCAAATCATATTATTAACCCTGTTGCAAAATCAGCAACAAGAGTTATTTACGAATATTTCGGTGGGGCTGACAAATTTCCTAAAGAATGGGGCGACATGCTAGATGCAGTTGATAGAGCTGATTCTGGTAACGTTACAGCAGATGAAATTAAAAATCCAAAAGGTTGGTTACTATTAAATTATATTCTTGATCCAAGAACTGGTTTAGGCAGATATGATAGTCGTTTTAGATTGAAAAATTTTGACTTTATGTTACATGTGATTGACATTCTCCAAGATGAATTTGATATTGAAGAAGTTTTAGATGATTCAGATGTAAAAGCAAGAGCTGACTTCTATAGAGCTGAACAACCAGAATTTATTGAACAATTGAAACGTTGTTCAAAGGTTCAAGGCGAAGTTGTAATTGTAAATTATAAAGATGAAGATGTAATTCATGTTGGTAACAGATTTATGATTTATACTTTGTTCCCTCAATGCAATATCTCAATTCATAAGATTATGAGCAATGACGGTAAAAAGACAGTATTTGCAGTAGGTAAATCAGTAATTAACAGAACATCACAATTAAACGTTGCTGAATTAATGGCAGAACACGGTGGTGGCGGACATAGAAATGCTGGTACTTGCCAAGTTTTCCATGATAAAGCAAATGCAGTTTTAAAAGATATTATTGAAAAAATTAATACTTACGTTCATTAATAAAAAAAGAATAAAACGATAAAAGAGGCGCGGTTGGTATTTACCAACCGCGCCTCTTAAAATTTCACTATTTTAACAAATTAAACATTAGCGATTTGTTTATAATAATCGTGTTCTTGTTCAAATTTGTATGAGAAGTTAAACAAATCAGCTTCTTTAAGTTGTGGTGTTAGAATTTGTAAACCGATAGGCATACCGTCAGCATCAAAGCCAGCAGGAATACTGATACCAGGAATACCTGCTAAGTTTGCAGAGATTGTTGCAATATCAGTTAAGTACATAGCTAGAGGATCTTCTGTTCTAGCACCGATGTCGAATGCAGTGTTTGGACATGTTGGAGAGATTAGAGCATCAACTTGAGTGAATGCTTTATCAAAATCTTCTTTAACAAGTCTTCTCATTTGTTGAGCTTTTTTGTAGTAAGCATCGTAGTAACCTGATGATAGAGCATAAGTTCCTAACATAATTCTACGTTTAACTTCAGGTCCAAAGCCTTCTGCTCTAGTTTTTGTATACATATCCAATAGGCAAGAAGCATCTGCGCATCTATGACCGTATCTTACACCGTCAAATCTTGCTAAGTTTGAACTACATTCTGCAGTCGCTAAGATGTAGTAAATACCGATTGAATATTTTAATGTTGGTAATGAAATTTCGACGATTTCAGCACCTTGTTTTTTGTAAGTTTCAATAGCCATTTCGATAGCTTTTCTAACATCATCAGAAAGACCTTCGCCCATCAATTCTTTGATAACACCGATTTTTCTACCTTTAATGTCATTATTCAAGCTCTTTGAGTAGTCTTCTACAGGAACATCCAAAGATGTTGAATCTTTAGGGTCTAATCCAGAAATTACTTGTAGCAAGTTTGCAGCATCTTCAACAGTTCTTGCGAATGGACCGATTTGGTCTAAAGATGAAGCAAATGCGATTAAACCATATCTAGAAACTCTACCATAAGTTGGTTTCATACCTACGATACCGCAGAAACTTGCAGGAAGACGAATACTTCCGCCAGTATCTGAACCTAGTGACAATGTAGCTTCACAAGCTGCAACTGATGCAGCAGAGCCACCTGAAGAACCGCCAGGAACTTTGCTTAAATTCCAAGGGTTGTGAACTTCATTGAAAGCAGAGTTTTCGTTTGAAGAACCCATTGCAAATTCGTCAAGGTTTGCTTTTGCAACGATTGGAACTAAGTTGTTTAATAATTTGTCTGTAATAGTTGCATTGTAAGGCGATACAAAGTTTTCTAAAATTTTGCTTGAAGCAGTTGTTTTTGAACCAACTAAGTTCATATTATCTTTTAAAACTAGAGGAATACCTGCTAATAGTGGTAACTCTTCACCTTTCGCAATTTTTTCATCTACTTTCTTTGCCGTTTCCATTGCAGTTTCTTTTGTCAATGAATTGAAAGCTTTAATTTTGGGTTCGACTTCATCAATTCTTTTGAATGTAGCTTCTGCTAATTCTACTGCAGAGATTTCTTTATTTCGCAATGCCTTGCTTTGTTCTGTGGCACTCTTTTTCAAGATTTCTTCCATTATTTTCTCCTTAAAATATTTATATGTTTATTATAATTCAAACAGCAAAAAAGCACAAATAAATTGTGCTTTTTCTTTATGTTGTGCTAATTGGATTGCATCCTATTGTGTCACGTCAAGTAATTTACCGGATGTTTTAACCAGATTTGGTTTTAATTGAGTTTCTTCAAACTGATTTACATCGTGCGAAATTTTTGCGTGAATATCGTTAGCTTTATTGATATAGCTTGTTAATTTTTCATAACGACCTGTAAGACCGCCAAACGGTATTCGTAGACTAATTAATTCATCAACACTTCTGTTAATATCTGAAAGCTTTGATAAAGATTCTCTCAAATTAAATGTGAAGTTTAAGCGTTTTGAAATTGTTGCAAAAATGTATTTTGAAATAAAATATGAAATTTTTTCTTTGATAGATTTTTTGTTTTTTGCTTTTTTGCGTCTAAATAAAGCTGAAACAATTGTTGTGAATTTTGACATTGCACCAATATCAAAATACCTATCGTTCAGTTGTTCAAGTTCTTTTTCAATGGCTTTTTTCTTTTCCTTCAACAATTCTGCTCTTGATTGATCGTCAATGTTTAGGGCTGAAACAATTTCTTCGTCAATAATCATTAAGTCCTCTTCTAAGTTGTTTATTTTATACTCAAGTTTTAACATTTCGTCGTCTAAATTTAGATATGCTCTATCTTCCAGCATAGCAGAATCGTACCCATCTATTGCAAATGGGCTTGTTGCTCTTTTTAGCCTTTCATCAGAACTGAAAGGATTATTTCCACTTCCTTGTTTTAAACTTCTCTCCATACTTTATATTATGTATGATTTTGAGAAAATTTATACCTTCATTAAGAGGATATTTTTAGTGTTTTAAATTTTTTAAAGCTAATAGTTCATCCTGATATGGTGAAATTGTGTTTAATTTTTCAATAATTGGAGGGATTTTTTCAATTACATAATCAATTTCTTCTTCTTTTGTAAATCTACTCAAAGAGAAACGAATACTGCCGTGTAATGCTGTAAATGGTATCCCCATTGCTCTTAAAACATGACTTGGTTCTAATGAACCAGATGTGCATGCACTACCAGAACTTGCGCAAATTCCCATATCAGCTAAGTGAAGTAAGATTAATTCACCTTCAATGTATTGAAAACCAATGTTTGTAGTGTTTGGAACTCTGTTTGTTATAGATGTATTCAAGCGAGCATTGTAAACATTTTTGATAATTCCAGTTTCTAACTTATCTCTCAAACGTTTAACTTCATGTAACTCAACATCTAAACTATCTTGAGCCAATTCTGCAGCTTTACCAATACCAACAATATAAGGTACATTTTCTGTGCCAGCACGTCTACCACGTTCTTGGTGACCTCCAATAATTAGTGGTGACATAACAGTTCCTGATTTTACGTATAAAACACCAATACCTTTTGGAGCGTGGAATTTATGACCTGAAACACCAAGCATGTCAATTTTTGTATCTTTTACGTTAATATTAATTTTGCCTGCAACCTGTACTGCATCAACGTAAACAATAGTATGTGGATTTTTTTCTTTTACCATTTCAGCAATTTTTTCAACAGGGAAAATAATACCAGTTTCGTTATTAGCCCACATTATAGACACTAAAGCTGTTTCGTCAGTGATTTTATCTAATAATTCAGTTATATTTAATTCGCCGTTTGCATTTACACCAATGTAATCAGCTTTATAACCTTGTTTTTCAAAGTAATGGTATGTGTTTAATACACAAGGGTGTTCAACTGCAGTAGTTATAATGTGACGTTTTGTTTTGTTATTTGACAATGCACTTCTTATAGCCGTATTTGCACTTTCTGAGCCGCAAGATGTAAAGATAATTTCTTTTTCACTTGCTGCACCTAAAAACTCTTGAACCTGTTTTCTAGCTGTTTGAATAGCCTTGGCAGGTTTTGTTGCAAAGTCGTACATGCTTGAAGGATTTGCATAATCCTCTTTTAAATAAGGAAGCATAGCTTCCAAAACTTTTTCGTCAACACAAGTTGTAGCGTTGTTGTCTAAGTAAATTATATTGTTTGTCATTATTGTTGAACCTCTATAACATCAATTTGACTAGATACTGTTTCTCTAAGAGTTTGCTCTACAAACACTTTAAGTGTCATGTGCGAATTTTTGCAACCCGAGCATCTGCCTCTAAGTTTAACGTAAACTTTATTGTCTTCAATATCAATAAGTTCAATATCTCCACCGTCTTTTTGCAATTCTGGTGAAATTTGATTTTCAATTACGCTATTAATTTTTAAAATCTTTTGAGTTTGAGTTAATTTTGGTTTGTCAGCATCTTTCTTTTCCCAGTATGAGTCAAGAATTGCTTTGATTGTTGATTTACAACGACCGCAAGCGCCACCAGCTTTTGTGTAATTAGTTACGTCTTCAACAGTTTTTAAGTTGTTTGTTTCAATTGCTTCTAAAATTTGATTTTCTGTTACGTTAAAGCATTGGCAAACAACTTTTTCATCTAATGGAATAGTTATTTCTTCATCAAAATAATTTTTTAAAGCATCTTCTAATGCTTCGTGTCCCATTACAGAACAGTGCATTTTTTCTGGAGGAAGTCCGCCTAATTGGTCTGCAATATCTTTATTTGTAATCTTTTTAACTTCTTCCACAGGTTTTCCGATAATCATTTCTGTCAAAATGCTTGAACTTGCAACTGCAGAACCGCAACCAAAAGTTTGGAATTTAGCATCAGTAACAATTCCATTTTCTATTTTTAAATATAATTTCAAAGAATCACCACAAGCCAAAGAACCAGCTTCGCCGACAGCATCAGGGTTGTCAATTTTGCCAACATTTCTTGGATTTCTGTAGTGATCCATAACTTTTTCTGAATAATCCCACATAATATATTTCCTTAAATATTCTATACTAACTTCTACAATATCATTTTATATCAAAAAAACGCAATTGCCGATAATGTTAATATTTATTTTAGGTTTTATACTGGATAATTTATGATAAGTGAAATACAACAATAAACCATTATAATCAATGCCGCTAAAAATACAATAGTTAAACCAATCGGTACTTTTGAAAATGCAATTTTGTATCTAGTAAATATTGGCAAACGTTTGACATATTGCTCAAAATGTCTAATATCTTTGCCAGGTAATGGATTTTTGTCATTTATTCCATAATGAAAATTTGGTAAATCATTTTTTACTTTGATTAAATAGAGTATTAATTGGTATGGGCAAGTTGAAAGAGGATTGTTTGAATACGATTCAAAATAAATATCTTCGTCGTTGTTTAATTTAATGGTAATATTAGTTTTAAATCCAGCGTAAGTTGCCTTAATTCTTTTATATCACTTTTATTAATTACCTTTTGTCAACTTGATTCTTATATCTATAAAACAAAGTTAACGAATTATTATCTATAAGTAAATCAGAAACTTGTTCTTCTTTAGTATAACTATATAAAACAGGGATAAATAGTGCAAAAACGCCAAATATTGCAAGACCAGCATCAATTTTTTCGTCAATATCACTATGTGCGCTAAATAAAAGGTATAAACTTACTATCAACAGCGCTGTAATTGCAATTGCAAAAATTATAATTGCAAGTTTAGATTGAGTAATACTTCCATTAATTTTAATTTTTCTCATAATAATTTCCTAATGTTGTAATAAAAAAGACCATCTATAAAGATAGTCTTTTAAATGGCGGGACTGACGAGGCTCGAACTCGCGACCTTCTGCGTGACAGGCAGACACTCTAACCAGACTGAGCTACAATCCCATATAATATGTACTTGTCTGTAAATTCATTATAGTCGAACCCGAAAAAAAATGCAATACCTTTTTTATTTATATTATTTTTCGTGTTACATTTTGTTATTTTACACATAAAAATACCTACGACTTGTCCGTAGGTATTTTTTGAGAACTTATTTAATTCCTTCTCCTTAGATAAAGACGACTATGCGATTTCGCCGTCAGTTGCTTGAAGCTGTTTCTTTTGGAAGTTGTGAATTACTGCGCTTACCAAAAATTCGTAAGATTTCTTGTTTTCAATACCTGGAAATTCTTTGCGAAGTTGTGCTCTGACCATTGCTTCCAGCTTTTGAGTGCCAGATACTCTATTAACATCTGATGATGTAATCATATTAATATAATCAGCGCTAGTTTTATCTTGTCCTTGGACAAAGTTCAAAAACTGAGCTTTTTGATTTTCTTGTTGTTGAGCTTGTTGTTGTTTTAAATTTTTGTTTTGCATTTGGGGAACCTACCTTTATTACACTATCTTATTTGTTTTGATTTCTTATGTCTTAATAAAGCACCCTGAAAATAAAAATTTACTCATTTTTGCACTTTGTTTACATAAGTTAACAAACATCTTCGAGATAAAGTTATATCTTGAAATTTTGTGTTTAAACTATGCTTGAATTTTTGAAAAATCACACAATTTTTCAAATTTTTCTTTCAATTGTGTCAACATAGCTAAACGGTTGTTTTTAACGCTTTCATCGTTATCCATAACCAATACCTTGTCAAAGAAGCTTGATATTGCTGGAACTGCTCCGATTAGTTCTTTTAAATATACATCATAATCAACGTTTTCGTTAATTTTGTTCATTGTATCTAAAAGCATGCTTTCTGAATCATCTTTGAATAATTCTTTTTTTACTTCGGCATGTACAGGTGCTTTCAAAATTCTAATAACTCTGTTTGCGCTTTCTAACAATTCTGGAGCATTCATAGCTGAAACAACCTTTACTCTAGCAACGTAATCTGACAAATCTGACAATGGATTTGAAGATGCGCATGCTTCAAGTACATCTTTTTGGTATTGATCATTCAAGAATATAATCAAGCGTTGAGTGAAAAATTCTTGGATATCTTTTATACAGTCTTTTTTTACTGGTAAAAGTTCCAATGTTTTTTCTAACATTTTGTTTAAGTCTATTTTTAAATCGTTTGCAATAACTGTTTTAATAATACCAAGAGCCGCACGTCTTACGCCTAATGGGTCAGAAGAACCTGTTGGCTTTTTACCTTCTACAAACACTGCAGAAACAGTGTCTAGTTTATCAGCAATACCAACAACTTGACCTTCAATACCTTTTGCTAATTCGCTATCAGCGTTTAAAGGGAAATAATGCTCTTTGATACCTTCTACAACCTCAGGTGCTTCACCTGAAACTCTTGCGTAGTCTGAACCTATGTAACCTTGAAGTTCAGTAAATTCAAATACAAGGCTTGTGCAAAGGTCCGCTTTACATAACAAAGCGGTTCTATTGATTGTTTCAGATGATTTACCTAAATCACTTGCAATTGCTTTTGATAATTCAATGATACGTTGAGTTTTGTCATAAATTGTGCCCATACCCTTTTGGAATGTCATACCTTTTAAGCCTTCAACGTAATCGGCAAGAGGCTTTCTAGTATCTTCATTGAAGAAGAATACTGCATCATCAAGTCTAGCTCCAACTACACGTAAGTTACCAGCTTTGATATTTTCAAATTCGTCGCCTACATAGTTTGTGATTGTGATAAATTTATTTGTTAATTTGCCGTCTTTGTAAAGAGCAAAATAACGTTGGTGAACTGCCATAACAGTTACTGTAACTTCATCTGGAATTGTTAAATATTTTTCATCAAATTCACAAGTTACGGCAACTGGCCATTCACAAAGTTCTGTAACTTCTTCTAACAAATCGTCAGAATATCTGCAAACTGCGCCAATTTTATCAGCTTCAGCTTTTGCTTGTTTAATGATTTCAGATTTTCTTTCTGCTTGGTCTACAATAACGTTAGCAGTACGCAACTTTTCAACATACTCATCAGGGTGATTGATTTCTACGGTTTGATTTTTAGAAAATCTATGACCTCTTGAAACCTTGCCTGATTTAATATTAATAATTTCGATAGGAACTTCTTTGTTATCCATTATAGAAACAATCCAACGGATAGGTCTTTGAAATTTTTCATCAAAGTTATCCCATCTCATAAAATGAGAACCTTGAAGTTTTAGAACAAGAGTTGGGATATTTTCTTGAAGAACGACAGATGTTTCTTTACCTTTAATTTCAACTTTTGCATGCAAATAGTTATCTTCCAGATATGCATCTTCTGGAGCAACGCCATTTTTTCTTAAGAAACCTTCACCAGCTTTTGTAAGGTTGCCATTTTCGTCATAAGCAACATTTTTTATAGGTCCTCTTAAAATTTTTGTTTCGTCTTCTTGTTTTTCAGCAAGTCCGTCGATAATTACCGCTAAGCGTCTTGGAGTTGCAAGAACATTGATATCTGAAAATTTAA
Source organism: uncultured Candidatus Melainabacteria bacterium (assembly GCA_937895785.1). Classification (GTDB taxonomy): domain Bacteria; phylum Cyanobacteriota; class Vampirovibrionia; order Gastranaerophilales; family Gastranaerophilaceae; genus UBA6984. Next base: position 28,281 of record CALBKW010000095.1, read on the forward strand.
TGCAGTTTTCGTTTAAGAATTTTGAAAAACCTGTTTTTAATTGTTCAACCGCTTGGTTAATAAATTTGTATGGTAATTCTTCACAACCTACTTCTAATAAATATTTACTCATTTTTACCTCTGATTTTTCTTTTTCTAACTTCTTAAAAACTGCAATTCAAGCGTTCGCAGTAATTATATTTCAATTATATTATACAATGAAGATAATTAAATACAAGAACGGCGCACGCCAAAGGCGTGCGCCGTCTAATAACTATCAATGTTTAATTAAGTTAGCAATCTATCAAGACACGCCTTTGGTGAAACTTGCCATTCTCTAAAACTTACACGTTTTACGGTATAGCCAGAACGTTCAAGTATTGCTTGTTTACGCATATTCGTAATTTTTTCTCTTGGTTCGTCTTCCATACCGTCTACTTCAACGATTGTGTTGTCGAACATTAAATCTGCACTCAAGCCTGCAATGCTTGCACCTGCAACTACATCTTTGCCCAAGCTTCTGATAGCATCGGCAATATCTCGTTCTAATTGATTTTTGTAAATATTTTCGTCGATTTCCTTGTTTAAAATCGCATTTTGACGTTCTTGATATTCCTTCAAGTAAGCCATATAGTGTCTAAAATGACCGTCAGGAAGGTTTGTTATATCGTGCGAAATGAAGTTTATCATCTTATTTTTAGCACGAGTGATTGCAACGTTAAACAAGTTTGATTTTTGCAAGAATGTTAAACTTTGAGTGTAACTGTTATCTGCAAAAGCCCAAGATATCAACATAATATCTCTTTCATCACCTTGGAAGGTGTGTGCTGTACCAATTTCTACTTGGTGTTTTTTTAACATGTGGTCAGAAAGAACTTTTGAAACAGATATTTTTAACTGTTCGACCTGAGCTCTAAATGGTGAAATAATACCAATAGAAACTGGTTTTTCTGGATTTTTGCGCTCATCTTCAACTATAAGTTCGTGTAAAGTTTTTACAACGGCTTCAATTTCAGGTAAGTTACGAGTTGCAGAACTGTCAACTTTACCATCAGGTACTTGCACAAGTTCTAAAACTTTGTCACCAACTTTGTCTTTGCGCATAATTCTAATTTTTCCGTCATAAAACTCTTGGTTAGAAAAATCAATGATTGGCGGTAAACTTCTAAAATGTTCATCTAACATTATTGAATTCATAGAGTAGTAATCTGAAACATCAAACATTGAATTTGTCCTAAAACGCCACATCAATTGGTATTTGTCAGGAATACCATATTGATTCATGAAGGACTGTTCTTTAGCTTTTTCTAAGAATGATAAATGAGGCAATTGTTTGTCATCACCTACGATTACCGCTTTTTTGGCACGGAACAAAATAGGGAAACAACTTGCAATATCACATTGAGAGGCCTCATCAATAATTGCTACATCAAACATTGCAGGTTTTAAAGGTAATGAACTTGAAACCGCATAAGTTGTTGTACACCAACAAGGGAATGCATCAAGCAATGGTTTAAAATCTTCAGAGTCCAAAATGTTATTTTGAAGACGTTGTTTTCTTTCAACAAGTGATTGTGCGTGAATTTTAAGCCTTCTGCATTTAACTGGATCTTTTGTTATAGCTTTAAGAGCTTGTCGTCGTTGATTTTTCAATATTTTAGTTGCAATTCCACTTTGTTTCTTCTTCATTAAGCGAATTTGCTCCATCATTTGATGAATATTACCCGATTTTTGAATTTCAAGTTCTGTTGTTTTTTCTTCTGTTTCAAGTTTTGCATAATCATATTCTGTGTTTAGTTGTTCAATTGCATCTTCGTCAATTTTGAACTCGTGCACACCTAATAATTTTTTCAATTGTCCTTTTGCATTATGATTTGCAATATTGGCGAAGAAACCACTTTTCTCCATGTTCTTTTTAAAAGAATCAATAGCTTCTTTTACTGATTCAAGTTCTTCAGGTTTTAAAAGCTTTGTGATAAATCTATTTGTATCAAAAGAAAGTCCACTAACTTTAATTTCTTCGTATAAATCGTGCCATTTTTTTTCAAGACGAATAATTTTGTCACATTTCTTTTCAAGATTTCGCATTTTGTCTAAATGCTCTTTCATATCTTGAATGTCTGCTGTCATATATTCTTCTGCACCATCGTCAAGGTCACAATTGCCATTGCTTAACTTCTTCAACTCTGCACTTAATTCGCGTTGATAATTTAAGCGACCCGCACGAAGAGCCAAAAAGTCTGCACCTAAGTTGTTTAATCTATCTGCAACTACGTCAACCGCTTTATCCATACGTGATGCAATTAAAACAGTTTTGCCGTGTGCAATCAAGTGTGCAACAAGGTTCACGATAGTTTGAGATTTACCAGTTCCAGGAGGACCTTGAACCGATAGAAATTTATCTGTTTCAATATTTTTTAAAACTCTTTCTTGCGTATCACTCAAAGATAGAGGAGTTACTGGATAAAATTCCTTTACTTCTTCATCTTCAGTTACGCCTTTAGATTTTGTTTGTACAAATTCGTCGTTAATTACGCCTAAAGCAGTTTCTCTATACATTCCGCTCGGTTTTTCAGCAATTTGCATTAATTCGTGAAGAACACCAGCAGTTACAGCGGGTCTTTTTGTTAAGATGATAGCACTTTGACTTGTAACGCTTACGTGGTCAACTTTTTTTACTGTTTCTTTTGCAATACGTTCATTTTCTTCTTCCTCATCAATGATTTCATCGACATTTTTTGAGGTGATTTTTTCTTCATAAAAATCTTTTGAAACGTTATCTTCTTCCTCTGTTGTATCGTTTAATGCAATTTCTACATCAGGAACTATTGATTTTAAAGTTGTTAAGAAAATATCCATTTTTTCTTGTGTTAAAGGAAGCTCAGGTACTGCATCTAAGATACCTTCTAACAGCAAATCAATTTCGTCCTCGTCGTCACGTTTTGCCATCAAACCTGCAAGAGCTGCAGTGTTTAATGAAAGAACATCATCAAGTGGAACACAATTGATGTTTACACCATTTCTTTCAAGTCTGCAAGGAACATATAAAAGTGGTGTCAAAAATTCATTTTGACGTTTTGTTTTTGAATTTTTACCGACTAAGAAAAGATAGCCGTAAATTAAATATTTATCTTTTGTATTGTTTTCGCTTTGTATCATCAATTCTGTCAATTTAGAATCGCTGCCGTCAAGACGTAAAAATTCTTCGCCTTTAGTAAATAAAGTTTCTTCTTGTTTTAAGAAAATCCATTTGTTATCTTTGTCGCCTTTTAAATTTCTGAAAGTTGCACTCTTAACTTCTTCGCGCACGCAATCGTGCAAATATTGGCTTAATTTTTTTACAAAACTATTGTTAAATGCAGAGTTTAGGGCTCTGGTTGCTTCGTGTAATTCTTGTAGCATAATATTTCTATCCTTATTTGATTATCCCTCTATTTTAGGCTAGAATGGATTTATGAACATCATTAATTTATATGAAAAATCAGAAAATCTGTTTTTTGTCGGGGGTATTGTAAGAGATGAACTTCTTGGAAAAAAAAGCCCTGACATAGATTTGACATTTGTTGGTGATGCGATTGAATTTGCACGAAGTTTGGACTTTGGAGAAATTACTCAAATTAATGAAGAATTTGGTTCTGTACATTTGAAAATTGATAATAAAACAATTGATATAACTTCAACAAGAACGGAAACTTACCCGAAAAAGGGACAATTGCCAGTTGTAGATAAAATAGCTTGTCCATTAAAAGACGATGTTCAAAGAAGAGATTTTACGGTTAATGCGATTGCGAAAAACTGTAAATCGGGAGAAATTGTTGATTACGTAGGTGGAATTGATGATTTAAAAAATAAAACTTTAAGAGTTCTGCACGACAAAAGTTTTATTGACGATCCCACACGCATAATTAGAGGTCTGAAATTTGCGGTAAGATTTGGTTTTGAACTTGATGAACATACCAAAAAACTTCAAGATGAATATTTGCAGAATGTTAATTATGAGATGTCTTTCAAACGCTTGAAAGATGAGCTTACAGATGCGTTTAAGTTAAATAAACAAGAAGTGCTGCATAAGTTTATTGAACAAAATTTATATAAATTACTTTCTGCAGATCAGAGAAGTGCTAAAGAAGTACAAGTTCAACCTTTAGTTGATAAATATAAGAATGAAATAAAAAATGTTTGGATTTGTTATTTAGGCTCGTTTGATTTGTCAAATTTATCTTTAACAAAAACTGAAACAAAAGTTATAGATGATTACAAAAAACTATTGAGTGCAGATTTATCAAGCGATTTCAAAGTTTATAAAGCTTTTGAAAAAGTCGAAATTGAAAGTTTAATCTTGTTAGCACAAACAAAAAAAGAAATAGTTGAAAAATATTTAGATAAATTGAGAAAGATAAAATTGCAAATTTCAGGAGAAGATTTGATAAAATTAGGTTACAAACCGTCTAGAAAATTTGCTCAAGCTTTAGATGCTGTATTACAAGCAGTGATTGAAAATCCAACTCTTAATCATGCTCAACAACTTGACATGGTTGAAAAAATCATGTGAACATTTGTAAAAACCATGCCCCGCATGGCTTTAAAAGGTTTGAAACAAGAGTTATCATGTGAATATGGATATCATAAAGAACTTGAAGGATTACAAGTTGACAGCTAGGCAACGGATTTTTGCAGGATATCTAAATGACAAAATCAGTTCCTACACTTGTAGCGAAACAATTAAAAATAAAGAATTTATCCGAAGATTTTTTTCTCCGGACAATGATTTCTGCGTATATTCAACAGCGGTTCAAAACGCAACAGAATTAAGGAATATAAAGAAACCGTTTTATGATGATGATACAGATGCGCAGGCAAGTTAATAATTAAATTATAAAAAGAACTTGACAAATTATTTCTGTGCGATTAAAATTAAAACATACCTAATGGGATGTCGCCAAGTGGTAAGGCACCTGGTTTTGGTCCAGGCATTTCGGAGGTTCGAGTCCTTCCATCCCAGTTTTAAAAAGACTTCCGCAAGGGAGTCTTTTTTCATATTTGCATTCAATCATAGAATTGTTAGTTTTTTGTTTGGAAAAATTATTTTTGATTAATAAATGTTAGTATTCCATTTATGAAGGTTAGTGGGTGGACTGGGCAACCTGGAATATACAAGTCTATTGGATATTTTTCCAAAAATTCTCTATTTAATGTTGAACTTGCTGAAAAAACTCCGCCTGAAATTGCACAAGCTCCACACAAAATTACAATCTTTGGCTCTGGTACTGATTTATAACAATTTTCCAATGCATAAGCCATATTTTCTGTAATTGGTCCTGTTATAACTATTCCGTCTGCATGTCTTGGTGAAGCAACAAAATCTATACCAAATCTGCCCATATCAAAATTTGCATTTGAACAAGCGTTTAACTCCATTTCGCAACCGTTACAACCTCCAGCAGAAACTTGTCTTAGTTTTAATGATTTTGAAAAATAAGAGGTGATTTCTTTTCTTATTCCAATGGCACTCTTTTCGTACTCCTCAGCGGTCATATCTTCGGTTACAATCAATTGTTCTCTATTTGTTGTTGCTAGTTTATAATTGTTTGTAAAATCAATTGCACCTGCCTCACAAAGGTTTTTGCACGCACCACAAAATGTACATTTTCCCATATCTATAGTTAAAGGATTTACGCTCAAAGCACCTGTCGGGCAAATACACTTTCCACATTTTGTACATTTGGTATCACACAATGTCGGAAATCCTCTAAATTGTTCCCTCATAGGTGCATTTTTAATATCTTTTATAAATTGTTGACCTTGATATATTCTTTGTTTTAAAGTATCTAACATATTTTTTCCTTTTTATAAATCGTTGCCACAATATGACAAATTAAAACTTTTATTGCACAATGGAAAATCTGAAACACCATTGTTTCTAACTGCAAGGGCTAATCCAAACCAATTATTAAATGATGGGTCTTTAATTTTGTATCTGGTTAAGTTTGAATTTTCATCTGTCATTGCTATATGTGTAACTTCACCTCGCCAACCCTCAACTATAGAAACAACAAAAGAATTGCTTTCAAAAGTGCTATCTGTAGATACAAAAATTGGTTCACTGCTATAATCTTTTAGCTCGTTCAAGAATTTTCTAATCATAAACAAGGAATTTTTCACTTCCTTATATCTTAGTTTAAATCTTGAGTTAACATCTCCAATACCTTCAAAAGGCTTGTTTTTAATGTTTAATTCTTCAATCCATTTATCTGGAAAATTAAATCTTGAATCTATATTAACTCCTGAGGCTCTTGCTGCCATTCCAACAAGTCCAATTTCTTTAGCTTTCTCAAAACTTACAGTGCCTGTTTTTTCAAGTCTTGAAACAACAGATGAAGTTTTTAGCATTGTTTTAACCATTCTATCTGTATCTTTTTCGACTTTTTCTAATGTTTTTAAAGTTTTTTCAATTTGGTTCGCATCTATATCAAAGTTAACTCCACCAACAGTGATTAAGCCACGTCCAAAACGACTTCCAGACCATTCTAACATAGTATTAATAACCAAAGTTCTTGTAACGCCGAAAACTGCAGCACCCATTGAATATGCTATATCACCTGCAATAGCACCCAAATCGCCAATATGTATTGCAATTCGTTCCATTTCTAATGCAGCTTTTCTAATTAATTGTGCTTTATTTGAAATTTGAATGTTTTTTAGTGCCTCTACAACTTGTGAATATGCTATATTATAAGCAATTACGCTATCGCCACAAATAGATTCAGCTAGTTGATTAGACGGAGTTTTTATCATTAAATCTTCAACACCTCTATTTTGGTATCCTAGCATTATTTCCAAATGATAAACTGTTTCTCCATTACACATAAATCTAAAATGTCCAGGTTCAATTACGCCAGCATGAATAGGGCCTACAGCAACTTGGTGAACT
>CALBKW010000096.1 GCA_937895785.1 uncultured Candidatus Melainabacteria bacterium
TTAACCTCCCATTCGGGAGGCTTTTTTTTTACAAAGATACCGCAACAGGTGCGGTGTGACGACTTACCGATTAGGTGGTTTTCTTTTGTGTTAAAATAAAACAATGAGTAAAAAATCAAACAAAAAATTTTTAGTGATAACAAAGCAGGATAAAATTATACTTCGCAGATTAATTTTTGGTACTGTATTTATAACAATAGCCATTATTGTTGCTTTAGGGATGTAATTTTATTTATTCTTAAATAGTTCATCAAGAGTTTCATCATTTTCAAATTCAGGTTCTGCTATTTCATCAAACATCATTGTTTGAGAATGAATTTTTGATGAATTTTTAGATTGATATTCTTGCATATAAGGTTTTGGTTTGTTTTTAAGTTTTTCTTGAATATGGATTAAATAATATGTATTATCTGATAATATTTGATTTAGCGCTTTACTAACGTCTGTATGGTCTTTAAAACGGTATACTTTAGAAAATTGTACAATATAATTATTACCATTGTAAGTACTAAAACCACAAAGGTTATATTCTAAATATTTAGAAGTTGCATCTTCTTTCATTACAGAATAGGAACCAATATAGTCTGATACATAAGCACGAGAGCTTACGTATTCTCTTACACCATAATCGTAAAATTGTGGATAAATAGAGCGTTGAATTGCATAATAATCAGCGATAAATAATTTTGGTACCATTTTTGTTTTTGGAAAATAGTGTATAGAAACCATTTCAGTCCATTTATGAGGATCAGCGCTTTCATTATTTGTTGTAAATTCATTTAGAATTTCGTTATTATTATCAATGCTCTTTGCATATTTTAGTGTGTAAATTTTGTTATTAAATTTAATTGTTGGAATTTCCTCTTCTGCAAAAGAATAATTACAGAAGATTGTACTAAAAATCAATAAAAATAAGGTTATAAGTATTTTTTTCATAGTTTTATTTTACACTAAAAATAGTTTCTTAACATAAATTAAAAGAAAACATGCAAAAATTTGTTTTTTTGAGCTAACTAAAATACAATAAAATTAAGGGTAGGGGAAATATGGCAACACAAAGTTTAAGTGATATAACTCTTTCGCCAAGCGAAGTTAGAGATATTTTGAACGCTGATAATGAAGAAATTATTAGTCTTTGTAAACGTGCATCTATTGTCCCTAAAAGAAATCGCAGAGGATTAACTTATTTTTCTTACAACGATGTGAAACGACTTCAAGAAGTTAAAAGTATGAAAAATAGTTTGATTAGAATTACTCCAAATGCTGTTGTTGACAAAATTATGAGTTCTTTCAGTCAAATGGAAGAAAAAATTTCTAATAACATTTTGGACACTTTGGATAAGAAGTTAGAAGAAAAAATGCAAGGTGTTGAAGGCATGGCGGCTGAATTAATTAAAGTTCAGACAGAAAACGAAAAACTTAAAAACAAGATTATAGAGCTAAACCGTGAGAATGTTCACATGAAAATGGAACTTGAAAAATTTGAAAAAATCGGTTTTGGTTTCTACAAAAAATATGAAGTAAAAGACTATACTATATAAGGATTAAACATAATGGCAGTTAAAGAAAAAGAAAAGCAAGAAACAGGAGTTTCTCCAGAACGTGAGAAAGCGTTAAAACTTGCTATTGAAAAAATAGAAAAAGACTTTGGTAAAGGTTCTATTATGAAATTAGGTGACAAACCTTCTGTTAGCGTAGAATCAATCCCAACAGGTTCTTTAGACCTTGATATTGCACTAGGAATTGGTGGTATTCCAAGAGGAAGAATTATTGAAATTTATGGTCCAGAATCTTCTGGTAAAACAACTTTGGCTCAACACATTGTAGCTGAATGCCAAAAGAAGGGTGGAATTGCAGCATTTGTTGATGCAGAACATGCTTTAGACCCTGAATATGCAAGAAATATTGGGGTTAAAATTGAAGATTTGCTTATTTCTCAACCTGATACAGGTGAACAAGCTCTTGATATTACTGAAGAATTAGTACGTTCAGGTGCTGTAGACATTATTGTTGTTGACTCTGTTGCTGCGTTAGTACCAAAAGCTGAAATTGATGGCTCAATGGAAGACCAACAAATGGGCTTACAAGCACGTTTGATGAGTAAAGCTCTTAGAAAATTGACTGGTATTATTGGTAAAACAAATACTACAGTTATATTTATTAACCAATTACGTATGAAAATAGGTTTCGTTCTTGGTAATCCTGAAACTACAACAGGTGGTAATGCTCTTAAATACTACTCTTCAGTACGTATGGAAATTAGAAGAACAGAAACAATTAAAGGTGAAAATGGTGATTTAGGTAACCATGTTAAAGTAAAAGTATTGAAAAACAAGGTTGCTCCGCCATTTAGAACTGCTGAATTTGATATCATTTTCGGTAAAGGTATTTGTAAATTTGGAAACATCTTAGATGTAGGTGTAAAAATGAATATCGTTGACAAATCAGGTTCTTGGTTTAGCTATAAAGAAGAAAAATTAGGTCAAGGTCGCGAAAAAGCTAAAGAATTTTTAGCAAATAACCCTGAAACAATGGCTAGCATTGAAAAAGAAATTAGGGAAAAATTAGCAGAAAAAGAATAATATTTTTTTTAAATTGATAAAAGTAAGGCGCGGTGAATTATTCACCGCGCCTTACTTTTTGAAACACTATATATTACTGTCACTTCACAATTTTCCAATGTAAAAAGCATAAATAGAGCTTGTTTTAGCGATTTTGTACGTAAAAATACGTACGTAATTTTACGTACGTGTTAAGTCAGACAAAATTATATAAGAAAAAATGTATAATAGAGTGTGTTAAAACAAAATTATAAATTCAAATTGAAACAACATGTAAACGCAATTTTAAAAACTCTAAAACTCGCTTATAATCACTATATGATATGATGTGAGGGTTATTATTGCAGTAAAATGCAATTTTGTTTTATCATAATACTTATATAAATATACAAAAAAAGGAGGTTTTATGCCTGATAATAACAACATTAATATTGGTGGAGTTCGTTTCAACAAGAATGACATGACGTGCAAAAATCAGAAGTAATCAAACAAGACGGAAAGATTATGAACAGTGTTTTCTTGCGTGACGGAACTCATGTTGTATTCCCAAATCAAGCAGCTAAAAATGAATCAGTTGTAGAAATGCATGATGAAACAAAAACTCAGAAATCACCATTCGGTTATAGCGTAGCAGATGGTGAATTTGGCATTGATTATGGTACAGATCCGACAATGATTAATATGGGTAAAAGAGAAGTTAAAACAGGTAATGTTGATATTGATTTTTACCGTATGAATGGTGCTCAAATTACAGGTACTAATAAAGAAGATGATTATACATTGAAGGGTTGCCGTAACACAAAAGTTGATGTATCTCAAAATGACGGTGCTAGGGATAATGTGACTATTAGAGATGATGACCAAAATGAACATTATAGAGGATTTTTTGGTAATCGTGAGCCTGTTCCATATGGAAATCAACATTCAGTAGACGGAAAAGTCTTTGTTTCTGGCAACAACGAAGTTAAACAAAACAAAGAAGATGTAACTTACATACGAAAAGATAATCCAAATTTTTGGAATGGTAATTATGATGAACATAAAGGTAAAGGTTCAGTAAAAGAAAAATAATAAAAACAGGCTTTGAATTTTCAAAGCCTGTTTTTTGTTGGTATTCTATAAAAGACTCCGTAATAAATGCGGGGTGACGAAAAACTTTTGATAATTTGCCTTTAAGAAAATAAAAAACCTAAATATAAGTATTTAGGCTTTGAATAAAAAATATAGGGAATAAGGAATAAGGAAATTTATAATTTAAAAAACTTGTTTACATATCCATTTCAAAGTGGTGACCTGCGTGCATGTCAGCATCTTTTAGGATTTGTTTTGTATTGAAATCTTGTACGAATAAATTGTCTAATTGTTTGTTTACAGTACCGTCAAATACACGTTCATTTTTAGCTAAGTAGCTGAAAATACCGTTAATGCCAGCGCCTGCATTAGCTTTTACTGAATCGCCGATTTGTTTAATAGTTCTTTCTGGAACTTTTACATTTAAGCCAAAAGGTTTTGAAGGACGTAGGTTGTTACTGTTGCTACCAGCACTACCTGCGTTCAAGGTATTATTAGCACCTAAATTATTTTGATTAATTAAATCTGCCATATTTTCTACCCTTTTTGACTACCGACATTTTTTATATCGGTATCTCTCTGTTGAAAGTTTAATGATTTGTGGAAAAAGTCACTAAAAGTTTACAAAATTTTACAAAACTCGTCAATAGGGTTTATTTCTTTTTATAAATTGTATAGCTGAAATCACCTGATAGCTTGATTTCTTCTTTATAATTTTTTTTCACGAAATTGCAAAAATCAAACAAGTAATCTTCACAAATTATACTAAAGTAGTAGTCTGAAGAATCCCAGCTATTAAATATTACATATTCAGGCATGGATTTTTTAAAATGTTCAAT
>CALBKW010000097.1 GCA_937895785.1 uncultured Candidatus Melainabacteria bacterium
ATGTGTGTTTTATTTTTAACATCCCCAACATCTAGGTTTAAGATATCAGAAATTCTTAGTCCACAATTTATTCCAATTAGAAAAAACAACAAATCTCTTAAACTTTGCTTTAATAATATTTTTTCTATTCTTTTTAGGTCCCGTTTGTTTCTAATTGGTTCTAAGATATTCATAATTTATCCTTTCTTGATGTCACTATTTTTTTAATTTGACTTTTTTATTTAAAAAAATCCGTAGTTTAATCAAGTTGTTAAAAGTAATTATTTTATATCTTTACCATAATAGTTTTTCTATATACCGGGTTGAATTACTAAAATGATTAAAGTTCCATGACAGATTAAAATAAAAATCTTGTTCAATGGAATTGTTATCTATAAATCTATAAGAATATTTATTTAACAGATTTTGACGATAACTTGCAAATGCTACTTGTAATTCGTTTGCAAACTTTTTTCTAAATTTAGAATAAGATACTTCGAACTTTTCTCTGGTTCTTTTATTTACTAAAATCATCTTCAAAACCTCTAATATTATCTAGTTCAACATTGTATCTTTTACCTTGTTTATCTACACAGGTTGCAAAATCAACTTCGTTATCAGCAAATTTATTTTTCCAAATACAAATTAATAAACCAATTTCTTGAGTTTTAAGATTTAAAATTTTTGTTCCATAAAGTTGATAATCTTTTTCTCTCATACAAAATCCTTTCTAGTGCAATGATATTCATTCCTTGTTTATGGAATTAAATCAACTAATTGTTTTTAACAAGAAACATTTAAAGAAATTTAAGTGGTTTAAATTCAATAAAATCAGTAGTTTAGGTTACTTGCAAATCTTGCAAGTAACCTCTTTTAGATATTTATAATATTAGTTAAATCAGAATATAATTCTCTAAAATCTATGCCATATCTCCAAATTTTTTCTGCTAAATGTAAGTTAGTCTTGCACTCTCTGATACACAAGTCGTTGTGTAACTATAGTTATAAATAAGCAAAGTGGCTTAAAGCCACCTTGCCCAACCATTTTTTGGGGTGTTATATCCATGTCTCCAGTGATATAAAGCATCAGTTGCCAATTTTTGCAAATCAGGTGATACTACACGTGAACCCGTAGTTTCTTCTGCATAGTCTTCAAGTTCTTTTTGTATCATGTATTGTTCTTTTGCACTAGTAAAGCCTTGTTTTGCCAGAGAATTAAGGTATAATGTTTCGTGCATCATACTAATTTGATTTGGTTTAGCTAATGCAGAAAGTATCAATTGAGTTAATGCATCAACCTGATCATCATGTTTTCCATTTGGAAAAGCATTAATTTCACTTTTAAACTCATCAAACCAAATAGCCTCTTTTGGTAACAATACTTGTTCTGAACTTATATACAAAGATGCAGAATTTGCTCTTTCAATTTTGCTACTAATTGGCGAGTATGAAATAGGATAAATTTGTTTTTCAGTTTTTAAATATTGTATCAAGTTGGTACTAACAGAACTTTCCTCAATTACCAAATGATTACAACTCTTTAGATAGTATAATTCTGTAATCTTTGATACCAAATTTGAAAAATCATCTTTGAATCGTTGAATATCCATAATGTATAAACATTTCTGATAATATTTTGCAGTAACACAAACCGAATAATCGTTGTTTTTACCATCTTTTAATGCTATATCCCAACTTTGAAAAACCTCTCCATCAGATGGTAACACATCATAATGAGAAAATTTTTCAAAATCAATAACGTTACCTTTTTCAGGTATTGGACGTTGTTGATATTGTGCTGAAAAATTATATTCACCCATTAACAATCTTTGTTCTTCAAGTTTATCTAATGGTTCTAAGTGTGAATTTAGAACATCGCCTTTCTTTCTCCCAACTTTTTTACCAGTTGAAAGAGTAAATTCTTCATCTTCTTCTGCGATTGCAGGAAGAGATAAAACTTCCCAGCCATTTTGTTTTAATAAATGTCCGGTCAAATCATCTATATGTAAACGTTGCATTACAACAATGATAACTCCTTCAACTTTATTGTTTAACCTTGATATAAGAGTATTATCATACCAGTCATTCACCTTTTTTCTTTTTGTTTCAGATAGAGCATCACTTGCTTTAATTGGATCATCAATGATAATAAAATTACCACCGCATCCAGTTAAAGTTCCCTCAATTGAAGTTGATTTTCGAAAACCATTTTTTGTTGTTTCTACGTAGTCTTCTGTGTTTTTATCTCCAATACAAGTGTTGAAGACTGATTTATAAAAATTTGATTCCATTATTTGACGAGTTTTTCTTGCATTACAACTTGCAAGTTCTTGTGAGTAACTTATTGTCACGATTCTTTCAGAGGGATTATGTCCTAGAATAAATGCAGGAAAACAAATGCTTACACAGTGAGATTTTAAATTTCTAGGTGGGATGTTTATTATTAGACGTTTTATATCTCCTGTCAAACATTGTTGAAGTTTGTCGCATATAAGTTCCAAATGCCATTTCCCATGAAATTTTTGAGAATTGTCAATTTCTTCAAAAGATTTTTGCATAAAAGCATAAAAATCTTCTCTAAAAATAGCATTTAATACGTCGTTAGTTTTCATTATTTAATCTCCTTTTTATGTAATTTTCTATTATTTGAGCATCATTTGCAGATAACTCCTCATCAACTTCTTTTGTTTGGTTAATTTCAGAAGCTAAAATTGGAAGAAGCAATTTTATTGCTGAGTTTTTTCCGTTTAATGCTTCTGCAACTAACTTTTTGGCAAGAGCTTGTTTTTTAGTGATTTTCTTTTGCTTGCCACTTTCTTTTACCATAATTTTTTCTTGCATTTCGTCTAAGACATTTTCTGCAAAAGTTGCATTATTCTTAGGGCGACCTTTCGGATTGCCAGATACACCTTTTTTAAATTGATGTTCTTTGGGTGGGCGTTTATAGCCCACCTTATAATCTCTATCCGCTGACATTATTTCACACCTCCTTCGTGATTTAATAGTTTAGCTTTTTTACCTGTAAGTTTTTCCCAGCGATACAAAATTACATCACAGTATTTAGGCTCTAATTCAATAATTCTAGCCTTACGATTAGTTCTTTCTGCCGCAATTAATGTTGAACCAGAACCACCAAAAGCATCTAAAACAAGTGCATTATTAGCCGAGCAATCTAGTAATGCATCCATAATCATTGAAGTTGGTTTTACTGTCGGGTGCAATTTTGCCAAAATTTTAGATTGAGGGTTGCTTGCGTGCATTCCTGGATATTTCCAAACATTTGTTCTATATCTGCCATGGACACCCAGTTCAATATTGTTGATATGTGAAGCCTTACCTTTTTTGAACACAAAAACAAATTCGTGTTGAGAACGGTATAATGAGCCCATACCGCCATTACCTTTATCCCAAACGCAAATATTCAATAATGAATCATAAACGAAATTACCTGCACTTAGTATTTCATACAAATGTCGCCAATCCATACATTGGTAATGTATCGAACCCTCAACAGAGTATTTTGCTTCAAGTTCAAATGCAGTTTTTAAAAAAGAAATAAATTCATCATTACTCATCTCACCAGATGCTTGAGCAAATTCAGTATGTTGAGGTTGTTTTGTAATACCTGAAATCTTAACATTATATGGCGGATCAGAGAAGATAACTTGTGCTTGTTCTTCACCCAACAAAGTTTTATAGCTACTTTCTTCTAGTGAATTACCACAGTACAATTTATGTTTACCTAATTGCCATAAATCACCTGTATTTACTAGTTTTGGAATGTTTACTGCGGTATTAAAGAAATCTTCAACATCTTCTTTTTGGTCTTTCGCCTCTTGTATTGATTCAGGGTTAATAATCAAATCAATCTCAGGAAGTTCAAAACCTGTAATTGTTGCATCAAAATTTAGCTTGGGTTCAAGATTCATTAAATAGTCTAGTTCTATTTTTAAGATATCTTTGTCCCAACCTGAATTTTCAGCCAGTTTATTATCTGCAATTACATAAGCACGAAGTTGGTCTTGAGTTAATTCCTTCAAACAAATAGTTGGTACTAACTCTAGATTTAAATCAAGTGCTGCAAGAACTCTGCCATGTCCTGCGATAATTGTATCAGATTCATCTATTAAAACTGGATTATTAAATCCGAAAGCTTCAATACTTTTTGCAATCTGATGCAATTGTTTTTTACTGTGTGTTCTTGAATTTCTTGTATTCAATTTTAATTCATTTGGATTTTTGTAGAGAATCGTTAACTCTTTTTCGGGGTATCCCATATTTATCTCCTTTCTGGCTTATATAAATTGTTACAAATTAATATAAGGTTTTATATTTAACTTGTTATGGAAAAACCATGCTACCTTTTTGATTTAATATAAGAATTATTTTTTTGTTAAAGCAAAATTAATTAGTTAAAGTTTTCATGGAAAACAATTGATACGTTTTGTGTCAAAATGCTTGATATATCTCAAAAGTAGAGCAATTAATATAAGTGCAAAAAGAGAGGTACATCAATGGGCTTAAATATTTTTGAAAAACGAATAAAAGATTGGGAGCAAAAATACGGTTCTTTATCTGTTCAAGTTCAACGTAAAATTGATAAACTTGTTGAACAATATGATAAAACTCAAAATTCAGATAAAGAGCAAAAAGTCTTATCTATTACAAATGGAACAAAATTAGTTAGAGAGTTTAAAGGTAAAAAACACTCTGTAACAGTTATACCTAATGGTTATGAATATAACGGTAACAGGTACAAAAGTTTGTCTGCAATTGCAAACGAAATTACAGGTACACATTGGAATGGCAAGAAATTTTTTGGAGTAGCATAAATGGATAAGAAAAAAATAAGATGTGCAATTTATACTAGAAAATCTTGCGAAGAAGGTTTGGAACAAGATTTTAACTCCCTTGATGCACAAAGAGAAGCATGCGAGTCGTTTATTAAATCTCAAAAGCATGAAGGTTGGTCATTAATTGAAAAGCAATACAATGACGGAGGTTTTTCTGGTGGAACAATGGAAAGACCTGCGTTTAAAGAATTACTCAACGACATTGAAAATGACAAAATAGATATAGTTGTTGTTTATAAAGTAGATAGACTTACTCGCTCATTAATGGATTTTTCAAAAATTATTGACGTATTTGATAAGCATAATGCAAGTTTTGTTTCAATTACTCAACAATTTAACACAACAACTTCAATGGGTAGATTGACCTTAAATATTTTATTATCTTTTGCCCAATTTGAACGTGAAGTAACAGGTGAAAGAATTAGAGATAAATTTGAAGCATCACGTAAAAAAGGTTTATGGTTATCTGGCACAAGCCCTTATGGTTATACAAAAGATGCTCATCACATGCTAATACCAGAAGAACCTTATGCAAAAAATGTACAATTTATTTTTGAATCTTATCTAAAAATAAAAAATGTTTTAAAATTAAAACAATATCTAGCCGAACAAAATATTTTAACTCGAAAAGGTAAGAATATAAGCAAAAGTAGTTTGTATCATATATTATCTAATAAAGTTTATCTTGGAAAAATAATTCATAAAGACAAAGAGTACGATGGAATCCATAAACCCCTTATTGCAAAAGAATTGTTTGATAGCGTACAAAACATTTTAGAAATAAATGCAGTAGAAAGAAAACACCAAACAAATGCAAAATCTGGTTCGCTTCTTGCAGGTTTACTTTACGATGATAAAGGTAATAAAATGTCGCCATCGTATAGTAAGGGTAAAAACAAACATTACAGATACTATGTTAGCCAATCAATAAAAAATCCTGTTGATTATGAAAGAGGTGAAATTACAAAACTCTCTGCAGGTGAAATTGAAAATTTTGTGCAAGCAGATTTAAAATCATTATTAAATAACACTCAAATAATTCATCAACATCTTGAGAATTATTCAGTTAAACAACAAAAGTTAATTCTTAAAAATATGCAAATTTACGATATTGATAAAGTATTTTTGAGAACAGCAATTAAACGAATTGATTTGAGAATAGATTGCATAAGTATAAATTACGATATTGCATATATAATCAAATATTTTGCAACAAGGGCTTTTAATACAGAATATAAACATACCGATGCTGAAGTTGAAATTTTTACAAAAGATATTAATGTGAAAATTTCATTGACTCCGCAAAGACAAAATAAAATTATAATTCCCGGAAAAGCGAATTATGATATGAAATTAATTCAAGCAATCGTAAAAAGTTTTTGGTACAACAAACTTGGAGCAGAAAGAAAACTTCCTCTAGAGGCAAGAAACGGAAATAATAAACGACTTAGAAAATTAAGATTTTTACCACCAGATATAATCGAAAGCATAATGAATGGAACTCAAGATCCAGAACTAAACATTAAACAATTAATCACAATGGCAGAAAAATACTGTTAATAATTGAAAATGCAATTAGCTATTAGAATATTTCTTTTTAAGTTTATATAATATTTTATAAACTCAAAAGATATTTGTAAATTTTGTAATCAGCAGAAAAAATTACTCAAACATAAGTTTATAAAAGGACTTTTTTTATTTGCGGAAAGAGAATTTCAGAGATTATTTTGTAAATATCTCTGAAATGTGTAAATTCTTAATTCTCTAAAATTGTCTGAAGCCCGTACTGTGCGGAATAAGTTTAGCTATTAAATGGCTGTAACCAGCACTATTACTGTCATTGGTGGAGCGAACGGAAGTCGAAATATTGTCTAAGATTTTCCCATTTTAATTTTACTGTATTTACAGTATTGCTCTGAATTTGAGTAATATCAAGTGTTTTTTTAATATTTTATCAAAAAGACACACTTGATTTAATGACAATTTAATGGCATAATATTGGCATATTATTAACAGTTTTATGGCAGGTTTATGACAAAATTTAATTTTAATCCAAAATATTCAATTACAAACTCAATAACAAACAATATTTTAAAGATAGAACAATTAAAAGAACAGATTAAAAATCTTCCCGTAACACCTCATTTAATGGCTAGTTTGCGTGAGAGTGCTAAATTGATAACAACACACTATTCAACACAAATAGAAGGCAATCGATTAACTCAAGAACAAGTAATAGATGTTATTAAAAATAAAAAAGTTATACCTCAACGTAAAAGAGATGAAAATGAGATTAAAGGCTACTATAAAGCAATTCAATTTGTAGAAAAACTTGCAACTAAAAAAACTTCTATTTCAGAAGAAGATTTGAATAAAATTCACTCATTAGTCGAAAACAATAAAGAAGTTAAATACAGAGATGGACAGAATGTTATAACAGATAGTTCTACAGGTGAAATTGTATATATGCCACCAGAAGCAACCGATGTTCCGACATTAATGAAAGATTTTATTGATTGGTTAAATTTAGACAAAGAAACTCCAATATTAATAAAAGCAGGAATTGCACATTATCAATATGTAACAATTCACCCTTATTATGACGGTAATGGAAGAAGTGCAAGACTTTTAACGACATTAATTTTACATAAAAATGGTTATGACTTAAAAGGTATATATTCATTGGAAGAATATTACGCTAAAGATTTGAATAGCTATTATAATGCAATTACGGTTGGACCATCTCATAATTATTATATGGGTAGAGCTGAAGCCGATATTACAAATTGGATTGAATATTTTATTCAGGGTGTTAAAGAATCTTTTGAAAAAGTTTATGAAAAAGCAAAATTAGAAAGTGGAACGAAAGATTTATCTCCAATATTGAGAAATTTAGATGTAAAACAAAGAAAAATATTACAGTTATTTGAAAATCAAAAAACAATCACATCAGGTGATATTGCCGAATTCTTTAATTTTGCACCAAGAACAGCAAGAAAAATAGCACAAGATTGGGTAGAAGAAGGATTTTTGGTAATTGTGGATAACTCTAAAAAGGCTCGTAAGTATCAATTACAACAAGAACTTGAGCAAAAATTGTATCCGTAGATAAAAAGGACTTTTTTTATTTGCGGAAAGAGAATTTCAGAGATTATTTTGTAAATATCTCTGAAATGTGTAAATTCTTAATTCTCTAAAATTGTCTGAAGCCCGCACTGTGCGGAATAAGTTTAGTTATTAAATGGCTGTAACCAGCACTATTACTGTCATTGGTGGAGACGGTGGGAGTCGAACCCGCGTCCAAAATGGATAAAAATAAATCTCTACGAGTGTAGGCATTATTCTCTCGATTAAGTCAGGAAATGTCAAACCCGATAACTTAATCAAAGGCTTTTAAAGTGCGTCCGCACCTTGATTGTTATCTTGATACGGTTACAATCATTACCGCACTGCGTCTTGCATGGTGGCTCCTGTACAATCGGCAAGCTGGACTACACAGAAGGCTGAACTGCGGAACTTAATCTACGCAGCTAGAGCTTGTGCTCTAGAGAAATCAGCTACTACAACATTGTTGTTAGCACTTAATTTGTTTTGCTCGTTGATAACCGAGAACAGCGCTCGGACTCGCAACCTATTCCCATCAAGCATCCTGTCAAAATCCAGTACGTCCCCATGAAAATTTAGTTGTAATTATATTATAATCTATTTTCTCCCTTTTTCAACCCCCAATGTCTAATTCTATTTTGCAATTATCAAACATTGTGGTTCTAATTCATTCAATGTTCGATTTTCTGGCATATAACCGCTATAACCATTATAAGTTTTTATTCCATTCAAAAGTCCCAACCACATTGCATCTATTTCATAGTCTACATTAAATTCCCCATTAGTTTTTTTCTGGTAATAAAAATAAAAACTATCACAAGTATTTGGAATTTGATACTCATTAATTCGTCTATAATGTTCAGCTTTACTCAAATCAAAACGCGCATTCGTTGGTATTTGCTCCAACAAAAATAACAAAATTACGCTAATTAAAACCACCTTATTCCATTTCCAAGTTTCTACAAGATATCCAAATCCTATTGCAATTAATGGCAACACAATAAACACAACTCTCGAGCTCATTCTAAGAGCGCCAAGTCCTACTAAAATATGCGTAAGGAACAGATAAATTTCTTTTACGCTAAAGCAAACAACTATTAGTGCAATAAATGAAAATATTTGCCAGCGGTAATTTTTCAATTTATAAATCCCAACGAATGCAAAAATAGTTGTTAATATTCCGCTGCCAAGATTCAGGTCAAAGTCACTTGGTATTAATATAAATTGTAAAAAAAGCTTGTCTAAAAATCCTAAATTACAAATCCAATACTTAAATTTAGCAATTAACATTATCAACATTTCCTCGCTAAATGAATTTCCGACCATGTTGTAATGGATTAAAAGTGGCAAGGTTAAGATGAAAAATACAATCAAACCACAAAGAATTTCTCTATAAAAATTTTTGAAATAAAAGATTAATGTTTTTCTTGAGTTTTTAAAACATAAACAAATTGCGCAACCTAGGAATAATCCAAAGAAAGTGAAATATCCGAAATAAATTGCTGTCCAAAATTGCAAACTCAATAAAGCACCCGCAATTATATAATATTTATAATTCACAAATTTTGAGTTGTTCATGTTTACTTTAAATAAAAAGAATAATGCGAAAATTGAGTAGAATTGGAGCATTAATTGAAGGTGATTAACTTGTACTGAACGTGTTAAAGAAAATGCAAAAATGAAAGCTCCGCAAGCGCTTGCAAGGTCTTTAAATTTTATAATTTTATTTAAAATCAAGTAAAATGCAACGAAATTAAGTGCGCAAGACATTATATATATAATTTGTGTAACTAAAAATGGGTCGTTAACTAAAAACCTTAACGGCACATAAAAAATAGCAATTCCCAGAAATACATCAGAATATGCAAGAGTATTTGTGTGTGGATAGAGCATTGGAACATTCCACAGTTGAGTGTGAGGTTCTACGTTTTGAAACCAATAAAAATAATGTTCTAAGAGATATATAACAAGCCTTGAATCTCCATAGTCACCAGCTAATTTGTCAAACCCACTTAAAAACATCGGATAGGTAAACAACCCTAAACCAAAAA
>CALBKW010000098.1 GCA_937895785.1 uncultured Candidatus Melainabacteria bacterium
TTGCCAAAGTATTTGATACACCATAAGCCAAGAATGGAGCTGTACAAATACCTAAAATAATTTCACCAACAGATTTAATTTGAAGTGTGAACAACGAATCACCAATTCTTTTCAATTTTGAATTGCTCAAGCTGTTTACAAATCTTTCAATCCATTGTTGGTATTCTTTTACAACATGCTCAAAATCTTGTCTGTATTCGTATCTATCCAAATCCATTCTTGTCATTGTACTGTTGTGTTTGAAGTATCCACATGCAACAGCTAAAATTACAGTTGTTGAAACGAAGAACAACGACATCAACACAGCAAAGAATGGTAATTGGTTTGAAGTCATATAATAAAGCGTTAATCAAATAAACTACAACGAAGAACACTGCTGAAGTTACAGCCATAAATTTTTCTGCAATATTTGTTGTAACTGAACCTTCGCCAATTTTATTTTGCAAAAACAAGAACATACCTTGTTTTGCCATTAAACCAACGCCATAGATTACAACCATAAACAAGAAAATAGCTTTCATGTTTGTTGGCATTTGGATTACGTTTGCTGAATCTTTTAGAGGTAAGCCCATAATATAGTTTGAAAGTCCGAATGCACAAACTAAAGAAGCAAACAACATTGCTAAATGTAGTACAATACCTGTTTTTGAGTTCATTGATAATTTGTTTTTTAAGTTATTCATTTCTGCTGAAACTTCTTTTGTAATAGCAATTCTAGCTTCTTCAATTTCAGCCTTTCTCTTTTCTATTTTTAATCTTGCACCAGCATTAACTTCGTTGCCGTATAATTCTTTAATATCAGTTTCGGTTAAATTTTCTTGAGCTAAGTTTTTTGAAACAGTTTCACCAATAACTTTGATTGTAATAAATTCATCAGTACCATTAATCATAACTTTGCAAACCCTTTCAACTTCCAATCTTGCAGGAAGAGGTTTTCCTTTAAACATGAAATTTGGGTTGTTAAACTGGTTCAAAAGTGTACATTTGTTTTCTTTTGGGTCATATTGAACAGCTAACATACAGTCAAAATCAACATCTAACTTAAAATCAAAACCATCTTTTGAGCAGATGTTAACTAATTCTTTATCAGAGAATGTTCTTTCTGAATTTTTTGTAATTATAGTAAAAGCCATTTATTTCTCCTATCTACCAATTGCTTCTAAAAATCTTCTATTTGCCTTATCCACATTTTGTTCATTTGCGATAATCAACTTTGTTTCGCCCAAAACAGGATTTAATTTAGTTTTAACTAAGTCTAATTTTTCAGGATGTGCAAACACAAACATCATAGCGATATCTGGTGCATATTTTTGAACGTTTTTAACGTTATCAGGAAGAGTATCCCAATTTACTTGTTTTGAAACATCACCTTCGTTTTCCAAATCCCCAACTACAACAACTGCTGGAACATAGCCTTCTTTTTTCATTGTTAAACAGTGGTCAAAAGCTTTTTTAAGAGCTTCACCATAAGCTGTTCCATAATCTTTGCTATCTAATTGAGTGAATGCTTCAAGAGCTTTTTTAATTCCCATTGTATCACTTGGAGAACCTTCATAAATTAGATATGATTTTTCAGACACTTTCAAAACTTTAACCGCATCTTCTGGGTCTAATATAGAGCAAAGTGACTTGATATATTTAATTTCAGTAGGCAACATTTGTTGGTTAGAAGCCGAAGAGTCTACCACAAAAATTACGGCTGATTTATGAAAATCATCAACCTTAATATTTTTTGCAACCACATACAACAATTTGCCAACAATTGCAATTGCCAAAATTAAAAGTCCTACAATAATTAACCTTTTATTCATTTCTTTTTCCCTTATCTAGTAGTTTAAAACCACACTTAGAGGCTTTTTTAGCATTAATTCTAATTCTGTATAAATAGGAATTTCTGCATCAACCCCTTTTTCCGCACCAGAACTCAACATACCTGTTGCAGCTCCGCCTGCTGCACCTATTGCAACAGATTTTCCTACACTTGTATCATCAGCAAGTAGACCAAAAACCAAGCCCAAGACTGCACCAACTATTGCTTGTGTTGCAACTTTACCTACAACTGAATTAACCTTTCCGTCATTTGATACAACAAAATCAATATCATCTATAGACACATCATAAACTTTACCTTCTGGTGTACGGATTTGGTTAAATAAAATAACTACACGACCATTCATTGAACCATAAGTCGCATGTCTTGCTTTTGTAAGTGTTCCATAAACCATACTGCCTTGTGGAGCTACAACACAATTGTTATAAACCCAATCTTCTGAAAGAACTGCAATAACCTTATCTCCAACACTTGCATTTGCTGTATTTACTGGAGTTTGCAAATATGTATTGAATGCGGTACCCTTTGGTACTTGACTTACATGTCCTCGTAAAACATCTTGAGAAACTACACGTCCTGAGCGTTGTTGAATTTCTTGCACATCATTTGAAACTTCTTCAAATGTATATTTTGAAGATTTATTTACTTTTAAATTTTGAGCCTTTGTTGCAAATGTAGATAAATATGTTGCATTAAAAGACTCTTCATATATTAAATTTAGTTTACTGAACTCTTTTAAAATTGCATTATTTAAAGCATTACTATCACCATCAAAATAGTAGAACACATTATTGCCGCTAGATTGAAGAACAACAACTGCCAAGTTTTTATTATTCGCTGTAATTCCTAAATAAGGATCATATTTGCTCAAAAGATATTTTTTAGAGGCAAAACTTTTTTCAACAAGTGGTTTTACTGTATTTTTTGAAGTATTTTTTACAAAATACAAGTGAGAAACCGCAAAGCATGCGTTTGCAGACATAAAATAAACAACAGCAAAAAGTAAAGCTAAAAATCGTTTCATTACTTTGCATCCTCATGTTTAATCTCTGTTGTCGTAGTTTGTTTTGTTGTTGTAACAGAGCCATCATCGTTGAATTTAATCAAGTAATCAATTACACTCATTGAAAACATTTTATGCATTTGAGGCTTTGTTACCATAAAAGCAACACTTGTAACTGCAACAAATGTAAGTAACGCAATCAAAACAACCTTTACTGTAACAGCTTTTACTTTGCATATTGCGATAGTTGAAATTAAAAATATCCCTAAAATAAATAATGCTAGTATCATAAATCCTTTTCTCTCGTTTATATTTCTATTATAAGATTAAAAGACATCGACAGACTGATTTTAATATACATTTTAACAATATTTAACGATTTTGAGGTTGTAAAATTCGTTCCATTATCTTAAACAAATCATCTTCTGACACCTCAGCATCAGGGTTATTGTTGTATTTTTGCCTCAAATCATCGTTAATTTCACCAAGCTGTTCTGGCGTTATGTCCTTAAATTTTACATCCATCGTCATAGGCAAACTTTGAGTTTGTTGATTTTGAATTTTATTCTCTTGCATAGGTTTATTTTCAAACTTAATTTCATCTTCATCTTTTGGAGGTTCTGGTATTCTATCCGATCTAAAATATTCCTCTTTTGCGGGCTCTGGGATTACATAATTTTCCATCTTGTCAGATTTATCATCACCTTTAACTAATTTTTCAACACGTGAAACTGAATCCTTTTCTTCTGGTTTTGTTTTAGCTTCTAGTAAGCTTTTCCAAACTAATGAAAATATTGAAAATATAAATATCGTTAAAATCAAAAGTAAAAAGGCGTTTCGCATATTAAACTCCTAAATTATTCCAATAAGTCTTAATCTCAGTTAAAAGTCTTTGTGCGATTGTCAACTCGTTTTGATTTATACTTTCTTCTATCTCTTTTGCAAGTTCATATATCTTGTTTATACGCAAATTTCCTGCTGACCCTTTTATTGTATGCGCAACTTTTGAAGCATTTTCGCAGTTATTATTCATTATTGAATTTGTTAATTCTTCTACTTGTTCTGACAAATCGTTTCCAAAATCTGCCAACAAATCTAAAGAATCATCTCTTTCAATACCCAAATCAGCCTTAATTAAGTCTAAAATCGTCAAAATCTCTTGTTCATCTTCGATTTTTGCCTCTATAATATCCGATTCAATTTCGTCATTTAGCAGTTTATTATATTTTTTTAATTTTTCAATCAGATTTTCGTATTTTAAAGGTTTAGCTAAATAATCATCCATGCCTGCATCTATACATTTTTGGTAGTCGCTTTGCATTGCATTTGCAGTTAAGGCAATGATAGGGAGTGTTTTAAAAGAGTCATCTTCTCTTAAAATTTTGGTTGTTTCGTATCCGTCTAAAACTGGCATTTGACAATCCATAAACACAAGGTCATACTTGTTTGCATTTATAGCATCAATCGCTTCTTTACCATTGTTTGCAATATCGCAACTTAAATTTGCTTTTGCCAGCATTTTTGAAATAAGTTTTTGATTTATAAGATTGTCCTCAACAAGCAAAATTCTGAGTTTAAAATCTGAATTTGCATCTGTCAAGGTTTGATTTGTAACAACTGATTCTGTAGAATTATTCATCACAAGTGAAATACACTTTATCAAATCATCTTTTCTAATCGGTTTTGGTAAATATCCTTGTATAAATTCTTCTGTATTAGCCTTGCAATCAGCCATTTGTCCTCGAGAAGACAAAAGTATAATCGGTAACTCTGAATACTTTTCTCTTACCTTTTTAGCTAAATACAATCCATCGTATTCAGGCATGCAATAATCTGACAAAATTAAGTCATAACGGTCGTTTACTGTCAATTCATTAATCGCACTTTCTACCGATTCAACACAAATGATTTCGCAATTATATTCTTTTAAATAGTATTCAACAATCTTCAAATTTGTTTTGTTATCGTCAACAACAAGAATTTTCAAATCATCTAAAATATCTTTTGACAAATCCAATGTTTCTATTTCTGTTTCGTCAATTCCAAATTCGGCAGTAAAAGAGAACTTTGAGCCCTCGCCCTCTTCTGATTCAAGCGTAATTTCACCATTCATCATATTTACAAGATTTTTGGAAATTGCAAGCCCCAAACCAGTTCCACCATATTTTCTTGTTGTTGAACTATCAGCTTGTGTGAATGCTTTAAAGATTTTTGTTTGATTTTCCTTTGATATTCCTATCCCAGTATCTTCAATATCAAATTGAAGGCGTAGCTTTTCATTATTCTTTTCGAGAAGTCTTGCAGTAACGTTAATTTCGCCAACTTCTGTAAATTTAATTGCATTATTTACAAAATTGTTTAAAACTTGCTTTAATTTAACCGAATCTCCAACAATTCTTTCAGGAACATCAGAGTAGCACAAAACATTAATCTCAACATCTTTTTTGGAAGCGTTTGAAGAGGCTAATGTGCCAACATCTTCCAATACATTACGAACATTAAAACTAATGTTTTCCATAGTCATTTTACCTGCTTCAATTTTTGACAAATCTAATATGTCATTAAGAAGTTCTAACAAAATTTCAGAAGATTTTTGCGCCTCTGTCACATAATCCTCTTGCTCTTCAGTTAATTTTGTATCAGCAAGAAGCTGTATAAATCCTAAAATTCCGTTCATTGGAGTTCTAATTTCATGGCTCATATTTGCTAAAAATTCACTCTTTGCTCTGTTTGCACTTTCAGCTTGAATTTTTGCTTCCATCAAAACTTTTTCTTGTTTTCTATCTTCTGTAATATCGTAAGAAATTCCTAAAAGTCCAGCAACATTACCTTTTTCGTCTAAAATCGGAGCTTTTGTGATTGATACGTAATAATCTTCACCCCTAATAAACATGTGCTCAACTTCTCTTAAAATTTGTTTTGAGTCAATTACTTTTTTGTCTGTATTTACAAGTTGTTCTACCGTTTTTTCAGGAGCTAATTTTTCGGTTCTTAAAACCTCGCTCATGTGCTTTCCGATAATATCTTCTTTTTTTAGTCCGTAATAATTTTCGTAACCTTCGTTTATCATACGAAAACGACCTTCAACATCTTTAATCCAAAGTGCAAAAGGAATATTGTCAAATAATGCTCTCAATTGAGAGGTTTGCTCCTTAA
The DNA here is from genome assembly GCA_937895785.1 of uncultured Candidatus Melainabacteria bacterium. GTDB lineage: Bacteria > Cyanobacteriota > Vampirovibrionia > Gastranaerophilales > Gastranaerophilaceae > UBA6984. Next base: position 5,991 of record CALBKW010000098.1, read on the forward strand.
CTTTCAAAACAAGTTTTCTTTTTTCAGTAATATCTCTTGAAACGCCTTGAACACCAATAACTTGACCTGCATTGTTGTAAAGTGGTGATTTAATTGTTTCTATCAATCTTAAACCTTTTTGTGGATGTTCAACATAATTTTCAAAAGTATGAGGCTCTTTTGTTTTAATAATAGTTTCATCTTCTTCTTTAAAAGTTTTAACCATTTCAGGCGAAAAGATTTCTTCATCAGTTTTGCCAATCATTTCTTTCATAGACGAAAATCCAGCCATTACAGCATTTGCTTTTGAAGTACCTTGATAAACACCTGTTAAATCTTTAAAAAATATATATTCTGGCGTAGAATTAAGCCAATTAAGCCAAGCCTCTACTCTTGTTTCTAAATCTAGTTCCATGTAAAATCCCTATCTTTACTAAGTGTAACTATATTAGCATGAAATTTTGCAAATGAAAAAATCTAATGTTATAATTCACTTATGAATAAGAAGATTTTAATCGTCGACGACAACGAAACAAATTTAAAAATTTTAACACTGATATTAAAAAAAGATGCATACAAGGTTTTGCAAGTAACCGACCCGAAAATCGTGAGAAGTCTTGTATTACAGGAAAAACCTGATTTAATCTTGTTAGACGTAAATATGCCTGATATCAACGGCTTTGATTTGGCAGAACGTCTAAACAAAGATCCTCAAGTTGGAGATATTCCAATCATATTTGTAAGCGCACTTTCTAACTCTTCGGACGTGGCTAAAGGCTTTGCCGTAGGCGCAGTTGATTACATCACAAAACCATACAAGGCAGAAGAAGCTAGAGTTCGTATCAAAACACATTTAAGAATGGTTGATATGAAGAAGGAACTTGAAGAAAAAAACAAACACTTGATGCAAATCGTTGAACAACAAGTTAAAAAGACTTCTGAAGCTCAAATGGAAACAATTTTTTCTCTGGCAAAACTTGCCCAATCTCGTGATGATGACACTGGCAAGCACTTAGAAAGAGTCCAAAAATATTGCTTCGCACTTGCTACAGAATTGTCTAAAGCTTCACCATACAAAGATGAAATTTCAAAAGGCTTTATAAAAAATATTGTATATGCAAGCCCGCTACACGATATAGGAAAAGTCGCAATTTCGGATAGCATTTTATTGAAACCAGGGCGCTTAACACCAGAAGAATTTAATAAAATGAAATACCATACAATTTATGGTGCAGACACACTTTCAGAAGTTCACAAAAAATTCGGAACAAACGATTTTATTGAAATGGGCGTATATATTGCACGTTACCACCATGAACGTTGGGACGGTTCAGGATATCCTGAAAATTTACAAGGTGAAGACATACCGTTATGTGCAAGAATTATGGCTATCGCTGACGTTTACGATGCACTTGCTTCTCGTCGTGTATACAAAGATGCCTTCCCGCATGAAAAATGCGTAGACATCATGAAAGAAGGTCGCGGAACACAATTTGACCCATATATTTTAGATGCGTTCATGATTATTAACAAAGATTTCAAAAAAATTAGAGATGAACTTGAAGAGTAAATACTACTAATTTAACAGTTTCAAATGGGGCTAAACACCCCATTTTTACTGACTTTTATTAAGTGTCTTTTGTACTCTTATTGTTAACTTTTATTGCACTTTTTGTAGGATATTTTACAAAACACTTGCCAAAAAGTGTAAAAAGTACTATTATTATTTTTGGAATTACGGAGGAATTAAAGAATGAACTTAACTGTTACCCCATACAGAGTAAATAATACAAATATCGCATTTGCAGGTAAAGCAAAACAAACTAACCCTCAAAGAACGGTTAACCCTAATGCCCCAAAAGACTACATCGCAACACCTGATGCGTTTGAAAAAGAAACTTTTAACGTTGACGTTGCTTTAGGTCAATTAAAAAATATTAAAGACGATAAATATGGTTCACCTAGAGAAAAATTTAGCGTTAGAAACATTGCAATTATGAAAAGCATTTTGACAGAAGCTCCTGAAAAATGGAACTCAGTTCACGCTTTAGCTAAAAAAGATTACATCTCAGGTAACAGCGTTGTTACATTTGCTATGCAAGACACTGAAAAACTTGATACAATCAAAGATTATTCAGATGTAAAAAACGCTCAAAACAACCCTAGATACTCAGAAGCGCAACTTCTTCTTTTAAACAGAAAGGCTGATGCAAAAACTTTAAAACACACAAAACCTTTAACAAAAACTAGTCTTAGCCCTGAAAACATTGTTGCTATGGCTGGTTTCAAATCAGACTTCTTAGAAAAAGCAGCTAACAGAGTTGCAGAAGTTGAAAAAGAAACTTGCGATAACAACCCAAAACAAATTGTTTTCACTTGCGATAATGCAGATAGACAAGCATTTAACATTGTTGCAAAGGACAATAAAAACACAGTTCACACTGTTCTTGTTGATAAAAACATGAATAAAGAAGCTGTTGAAACATCAAACATTTACAGGACTAAAAAAGGTAACATTTACCAAATCAAAAAAGTAAACGACTTGAGAAATAACACTATTTCAAAAGTTCGTTTACAAGCCGATGAAAACGGTTATCCTGCTGTAACTCACGAAGTTAGAGTTATCAAAGATAAAAACAACAAAGTTGTAAGAACTGAATATACAGCCCCATCAGAAATTCCTGGTATTTTTGATATTAAATACCAATACCCAAGCGGAAAAGAAGAAATCGTTTCTTCTGGTAAATTCGATAAGAAAACAGGTATTACATCAATTAAAAAGAACATGGTTTCTTTAGATGGAACAAGAACTGATTACTTATACGAAAATGACGAAAACGGTAACAGAATTTCTGATTACAAAATTACAGATAAAAATGGTAAAGTTCTTTTGAAAAAAAGCGCTACATTTGAAGTTGTAGCTCCAAACAAAATTATTTCATCTAACAACGATGACAAATATGAAATCACTTTGAGCGACAAATCTATCGATGTTAAGGATTTAAAACGTCCTGAAAGAGAAGTTGTATCTCTTGACATCGACAAGAAAATTCAAGGTAACAAAAAAGCAATTTTAGCTTCTCTAAAAGAAATGCCAGGTGAAGAATTAATCAAAGTGGCTCAATCAACAAAAACTCTTGTTGGTATCGACAGCCCTCTTGAATCTTATTACGCACCAGCAGACAAATCTATCCACTCAGGTGATCAATTATTCGTTGTTTTACACGAACTTGGACACGCTAGAGATATGAGAGATGTTAACTTGAACTCTAGTTTAAAATTGAACGAAACTATCGGTAAAGCTATCTTTGCTGATGAAAAATTAAACAAAACTTTTGAAGAAGAAAAGAAAAACTTTAACAAAGCATTCCCAGATGCACAACGTGACCACATTGATTACTTTATCAACACTCTTAACCACTACGGCGGAGAAATCGGTGGTCTTAGAGAAACAATCGCAGAAAGCAACGCCTTGTTAACTACTCCTAAAACTATGGAATTATTGGCTATTCGTTCTCAATACTTACAACAATACTTCCCTAGAACAATCGCTCATCTTTCTGAAACTCTTAACAAAGAAGCTGTATAAACTATCTTTATATAATCTTTCTAGGCAAAAGCGCCGTTTGCATTCGCAAACGGCGCTTTATATATTGACTTCATTGTTACAAGGTTATTTTGGAAAGTCATTGCGATGCTGAAACAAGTTCAGCATGACATTAGGTTTAATGTTCTATTTTGTGTCACCCTGAATTTATTTCAGGGTCGCATTGTTTCTTAGGAAAGACTTTGCGATGCTGAAACAAGTTCAGAAAGACATTAGGTTTGGTGTTCTGTTTTATGGCACCCTGAATTTATTTCAGGGTCGCATTGTTTCTTAGGTAAGACTTTGTAATTCTGAAACAAGTTCAGAAAGACATTAGGTTTTATGTTCTATTTTATGTCACCCTGAATTAATTTTAGGGTCGCATTGTTTCTTAGGAAAGACTTTGCGATGCTGAAACAAGTTCAGAAAG
>CALBKW010000099.1 GCA_937895785.1 uncultured Candidatus Melainabacteria bacterium
TTTTCAATAGACAAATTATAATATTCTTTCACTTTTGTTAATTCTTCATCTGTAGGTTTGTAAGAACCGTCTGGGTTTGTAGGCGCAGGTTTAACATCTTCTTCATCATCTGCGTGTTCTTGTTCATCTTTTTGTTGTTTTGTATTACCTGCATACAAGTCTTTAGCATAATTTTCATACATTACAGCCATTGAGTAGTAAGCATCTGGGGCATCGGGTCTTAATTTAACGGCTTTTTCAAAAGCTTCAATTGCTTCTGGATAATCTTCATTCTCTGTATACGCTAAAGCTAAGTTATATTGAGTTTCAAAAATAGTTCCATCTAAGTCTGCGCTTGATTTCAAACGGCTAATTGCATTTTCGTAATCGCCTTTTTTCATATATTCTAACGCTTTGTTATTTAACTCTTGTACTGCTAAATTGTTAATACATGCAGTTGTAAACACAGAAAGAATTAAAACCGTAACTAAAAATAGAGCTTTTTTCATAAACATTATCCCTTTATTAAGTGCTTGTAATAATTATTATAAAATAAAGTAAATAACTTGGCAATAAAATTACATTTAAGTTAAAATAGACATGAGAAAAGAGGTCAAAATGACAGACGAAAAAGTAGTAAAATTAGGACAAAAACGAGCAAAGAAACCTAGTGAATCTCATCACGAAACACATGAAGAAACGCTTAACAATGATTTAGTTTATTGTAGTTTTTGTGGACGCCCAAATACAGAAGTGTTAAAAATGGTTAAAGGTCCTGGAGTAAACATTTGTTCAGAGTGCACTATGATTGCTGTACAATACCTAATTTTAAATGATAGAATGCCATCAGCAGAGGCACAAAAAGTTTTAGATGCAATCTGGAGGATTAGCAAATAATTATGGAACAACTTAACAAAATTCAATTAAAAGCAGAAATTTTAACTGTAATTTCAAAGTTACAAACACTATCAGATGCATCAAAAGTTGATGAAATCCTTGACGTATTGGAAGCTCAAGAAAACAAAAAAATGATTCTTGATTTGTTAATGCGTGAATTTGTAAAAACAAAAGAAGACAAAGCTTTTATCATCAGCTATTTAATGTTAAAACTTTGCGAAAAAGAACAACTTGAAAACGCATTATGGACTTCGTTAAAAAGCCCTATGGTAAGCGATTACAACAAGGCTTTAATTTTGAATTTGCTACGCGACATGGGCAATCAAGTTAATTATAACGACATTGACGAATATTTTGAATCACCTGAAGAAGTTATTGATAACGAAACAAAGGAATTATTGCATACAGCAATAATGAATCCAGAAGCGCAAATTGACTTTTTAGACTTTTTAGAAGCTTTGCCTTATCAAGATAAAATTACTCTTGTTGAGTCTTTAGGTGATGACTACTCAGAAGATGCATTGGCAAACATTTTAATTCCAGTATTTTTGCATGACCCAACTGCGAAAATTGCAAAAGTAGCCTTAGAAATATTAAGCAAAACAAAATCACAATTAGCACTTCATGCCCTTGAAGAAGCTGCTCAATATGTTGAAGAAGATTTGTTACCACCAATCAAACGTGGCATTTCGGCACTGAAACTTTCAGGCGTTAGAGAAGATAATTCATTAGAATTTTACAAAGACGTTTTATCTGATACTCGTCCTTATGAATGCTACACAAGCTATCCAGACGGTCATGGTAACCAATCGTTAATCTTTTCTCGCGAAAGAGAAGATGAAAGTATACAATTTGTAGCTGTTGTCACTAATGACAAATGGGGCATTGTAGACTGCTTCGGCTTCAATAACATTACAAAAGACGAATTTGAAAAAATTGTTGAACGTTTCTATGGCGACAACGCTAGTGTTTACATTAATCAAACAGTATTAAAAACATTGCTTGTAAATGCAGAAAACACAGTCCACAAAAACGGCGAAATTGTTTCTTACGAATACATTTGCTGGAGAAACTTGACTGCAGACATAGCTCCAGAACCTGTACCGATTGAATTTATTATGGAAGACAAATTCAAAAAAGATTCATTAACTCAAAATGATTTTGACAAAATTTGTCTATCTGACATTGCACAAAAATGGTTCTTAGATACAGATTTCAGCGAAGAATTTGCAGATTTCATGACCATTGTTAATAAAGAATATAAAAAAGAAAATTATGAACTTGACTTAGATCAAGCCATTGAAGACAACTTTGATGAATTATTCACAAAGAAAGAACACAAAAGATGGGCAAAACGCTTCTTGATGTCAGCTTACTTAAAATATCTTGCAAACGAAAAAGCTGAAGCTCAAAGACTTTATTCATTGTACTTTGATGAAAAATTCACTCACGAAATGCTTGTAAACATTGTTAGAAAAAGTATTTATGAATACTACATGGGCTTAAAATTCAGAATTAAAGAAGCATCTGAAACAACTAACATCTTTGCAAGAAACAGAGAAGAAGTTAAATGTGAATTTTCAATGGATGCTCTAAACCAAATTATTAGCGCAATTGAAGACAAGTGGGTTAAAGACTAATGCACAAGATTATGGCTTTAGACATTGGCACAAAACGAATTGGAATAGCCCTAAGTGACTATTTACATGTGCTTGCTAACCGCCACTCTTACATTTCTCGCACACCTGAAGAAACGGCAATTGAGCAAATAAAAAAAATAGCCAAAGACAACAATGTTCAAGAAATTGTGATTGGTGTACCATACAATATGGACGGAACTCAAGGTGCTCAAGCTCAAGATTGCATTGATTTTTCAAAGAATTTTGAACAAGAATATAAGATTCACCAAGAAGATGAGCGCCTAACTTCTGACACAGCAGAAGAAAATTTAAGACAACAAAAAGTTAATTTTCGCAAAGAAAAAGGACTCGTTGACGTTGAAAGTGCTAGAATAATATTAGAACAATACTTATTAAAAATAAATTAAAGGAAGGTTATAAAATGGCAGAAAAAAGAATTATTGAAACCGTTGATGAAAACGGAAATAACGTTAAATTTGAATTATTCGATATCATTGTATTAGATGAACAAGAATACGCTTTATTAACAAATCCAGAAGTTGAAGATGATGAAAACATCGTTGTAATGAAGCTTCTTAACGATGGCGAAGGTTATACTCTTGAAACAATCGAAGATGACGATGAATTTGAAAGAGTACAAGAATACATTGAATCAATCGAAGACGAAACTGAGGACTAATGCTAGAAAAATTTACCGAAAAAGCGATTAACGTGGTTACAGAAGCTCAAAATCAAGCTAAATTGATGCAAAATGTGTCAGTTCAGCCGGAACATTTTTTGTTGGCTCTAGTAAAACTCGCAAAGGGAATATCTCTGAACGTATTTAGAACATACAAAGTGACTTTTGAAGACCTACAAAAAGTTGTTGACGAAAAATTACGCTTCGAAAAATCGGTAAGGATTGTTTCTACACCTCCATTCAGCACAGCTAGTAAAGATTTATTGAAAAAGGCTCTTGATATAGCTCAAAAATCAGGAAATCAAAACATTCTTTATGAACACATATTTTTAGCAGTCCTAAATGATAAAAATTCATACATACCAAGAATTTTAGAACGCTTTAATTTTGATGTTTACAAAACAAAAGATTTAATTTCTCGATTAAGCCAAAAGAAAACAAAACGTCAACTTCACCCCGAAAGCGATGATAATTCTGGTTTACCAGATGAATTACTTCAAACAGATAATTTACTTTCAGGCAGTAAAGAAGTTTTTGATAGGGCATTGTCAAAACTTTCAGCTTCAAATTACGAAATTCTTGGCACAGAGCAAATATTGTCTTCTATTTTAGAAGATTCAAACACTGAATTAACTCAAATTCTAAGCAATCTAGGTTTAACCTCTGATATTTTTGAACAAAAATTGAAAGAAATTACATCACGAAAAGATGAATTTGAAGGCAAACAAATTATTTTTACACCAAATGCATTCACAGCAATGAATTTAGCTATTGAAATGGCAAAAGAACTTGGTTCATCAGAAGTTACACCTACACACCTTCTTTTAGGCATATTAAAATCTAAAAAAGGTATTGCCTACAACATTCTAAAGAATTTGAACCTGTCAACATCAAATGTTGAACACGAAATTATTAAACCAATCGAAAAACAAATGCCTGAAACACTTACTATAATGAAGCTTGCCAAAGAGGAAGCTCGAAGAATCGGTAGAAACACAGTTGGTACTGAAATGTTCTTGCTTGGTATCATTGCAGAAGGCTATGGAATTGGCTTTAGAGTATTAAATGAACTTGAGGTTACAATAAAAGATGCAAGACAAGCAGTTGAAGACATTGTAGGCTACGGCGATGAATATTTTGACCAAGAAATTACATTTACACCTCGTGCCAAAAAAGTTCTTGAAACAGCTTGGCAAATTGCAAAACGTCGAAATGAACCTAAAATTGAATCTGCACACTTACTGTATGCAATTACAACAGTTCCAGATTGTGTTGCAATGAAGGTGCTTGAGCAACTTGGGGTTGACGTTGTTGAAATTAAACAAGGTATTATTTTAGAAAAGCAAAGAAGTGATTAGTCGTATTGAAAAATTCCTAAAAAGTTACAATCTTATCGCAGAAAATTCAGTATTTGCGGTCGGATTTTCAGGCGGATACGATTCTATGGCACTTTTAGATATTTTAAATAAGCTTTCTAAAACTTATAATTTTAAACTTATTGCACTCCACCTTAACCACAATTGGAGAGGGCAGGAAAGTGAAAAAGAGGCGCAAAATTGCGCGCAATTTTGCGCCTCAAAAGGGATTAAATTTTACACTGAAACTCTTGATGAAAACGAAAAACACACAGAAACTCGTGCAAGAGAACTTAGATATGAATTTTTTAATACTGCCATTGCAAAATATGGGATTACAGCACTGTTTACAGCACATACAAAAAGTGATACCGCAGAAACTCTTGTTTACAGAATGATTAAAGGAACAGGAATTAAAGGTTTACAAGGTATTTCACCAAATTTGGACAAAATTTACCGTCCAATGCTTGATATTTCTCGCGCTGAGATTGAAGAATATTGCAAAAAAGAAGGTTTAAGCCCCAATTTTGACAGTTCTAACAACAATAACGATTATGCTCGAAATTTTATCAGAAACGAAGTTTTACCAAAATTTAGACAGATAAATTTAAATTATGAAGAAGCTCTAAATTCGTTATCAATATTAGCTTTCGAAGAAGAACAAATCATAAAAGAATACATAAATTCATTAAATTTGTACGAAAATGACAAAATTTTAGCACAAAAATTTAAAAATTTGTCACCACAACTGCAAAAGCGAATTGTGTATGAAATCTACGTAAAACACGAGTTTGAATATACTCAAGAACGAATTTTAAACACTTTAAAATTCATAAATGAAAATATTACGTCAAAAAGTGGTAAAAAATGTTCGATAGACGCAACCCATTGGCTATTTGTGAATGAAAATCATATTGAAGTATTAACTAATCAAACAAAAAATAAAGAGGTCTTAAAAATCACCTCAGAAGGCTCTTATAAATTTGATGATTACGAGTTTTCGATTGAAAAAAACACAGAAAAATTTAATAAATTTCCGAAAGATTCAGACCTTAAAGCGTTGATTGAATTAAATGAACCAATAAATTTTGAACTTAGAACACGCAGAGATGGCGATAAAATTACGCCACTAGGCTCTAAAGGCGAAATGAAGTTAAAAAAATATTTAATCTCAAAAAATATTCCGCAACACGAAAAAGACAAAATTATTTTACTTTGTAAAGAAGGTGAAATCCTTTGGGTTAGCGGATATGGACTAAGTGATAAGTTAAAAGTTGTCAACAATTGCACACATGTGCTAACATTAAAGAAAATAGGTTAGGTGGTAAATTATGATTAAAATGATAACAGAAAGCGATTTAAAGGTTCTAATTCCAGAAGATGAACTTCAACATAGAATTAAACTTTTAGGCGAAGAATTAAACAAATTCTACAACGGCGAAGAACTTTACGTAATCAGCGTTTTAAAAGGCTCTGTAATGTTTACTGTTGATTTAGTAAAACATTTAAAAATGCCTTTAAATATGAACTTCATTAGACTTTCAAGCTATGGTTCAGGCTTTACTTCAACAGGTAAGGTTAATGCGGTTGATATTTCGCTTCCTGATTTGAACGACAAAAACGTTTTAATCGTTGAAGACATTATCGACACAGGCTTGACAGCAAAATTCTTAATTGATTTTATGCACTTGAATTTCAAAACAAAAACGCTAAAATTCTGCTCTCTACTTGATAAAAAAGAAACTAGAAAAACAGAAATTCAACCAGATTATCACTGTTTTGAAATCGGAAATCAATTCGTTGTTGGCTATGGTCTAGATTACGATGGTTTTTACAGAAACCTTCCATACATCGGATACGTTGAAGTTTAATAATGCAAGAAAAATTATACAAGGATACGCTAAATTTTATACCGAAATTGTTTTCAGTTGAGTTTTCATTGAATAACGGTGAAGCTTTCTTTGAATTGCTTAAAAAAGTTATTGATTTCGACGATAGTTACGTATTTTTGCTAAACTCTGAGGATATTCAATTAAAGCTGGCTCACAACAGTACTCTTAGCATTAAAGAAGAAGATACAGTCAATATTTCCGATAAATTAGCGAAAAAACTTTTTGATAAAAATTCTGAAATATTAGAAGAAAATTCAGAATTAATCAAAGTTTTGAAATTAAAAAGCAACAATTATTTAATCTCAAAACTTGCAATTAGAGATACCATTTTTGGTTTCTTGTTGTTGGGTAGACCACATGAGTTTAAAAATACAGACAAGACAATAATTGACAGCATTACAAGCGTTTTGTCGTACAAAATTAAGGATTTGGAACTTTCTAATGTTTTTAAAATTCAATTAAAAGCATTGAAGAGTGCAGTGCAAGAAACAAATGATGCCTATCGAACAATAAAAAGTCAAAATAAAAAGATTATTGCTGCAGACAAGGTTAAAAATGAGTTTTTAGCGAGTGTTTCGCACGAATTAAGGACTCCCCTTAATGCTATAATCGGCTTTTCTGATATTCTAACCTCTAAAGTTTATGGAGATTTGAATGATAAACAAGTTGAATATGTTAAAGATATTCAAATTGCAGGCATTCAGTTACTTGGCATGGTTAACGAAATTCTTGATATATCAAAAATTGAGGCAAACGCTATAAAACTTGTAAAACGCTACTTTGAGGTTTCACGCCCAGTCATTGAAACTTGCAATATTTTGATGCCATTGATTAAGAACAAAAATATCAACCTAAGTTACCACATAGACAAGGATATCGACATTTTTGCGGATTATCAAAAAATTCAACAAGTTTTATACAATTTGTTAAGTAATGCCATAAAATATACTCCAGAGCACGGGAATATTACAATTACAGTAACAAATACAACTAAAAAGGTGCGTTTTAGCATTAAAGACAGCGGTATTGGCATTGATAAAAAAGACCAAAAACGAATTTTTGGCAAATTTGTTCAACTTGAAGATGCGTTCTATAAAAAGGAAACTTCAACTGGTCTTGGCTTAACAATTACAAAACAGTTGGTTGAAATGCACAAGGGCTCAATAAAAGTTCTCAGCGAAAAAGGTAAAGGTGCAGAGTTTATTGTTACGCTTCCAATTGAGCTTGTTGAAGAACCTCTTGCCTAATGCGTGTTAATGCCGTAATCATTTCAGGGTATGTGTCAATTCTAACAAGTTCTGCACGGTATTTTGCAGCGTTTCTAACACCTGAAATATAATATCCATAGAGTTTTCTTATACATTTGATACCGACATCTTCACCTCGAAGCGAAATTTCACCCTCAAGATGTCGTAACAAGGTTTCAATTTTCTCTTCAATAGTTGGAGCAGGAAGTCTTACGCCTTCGTTTAAAAATTTTTCTATTCTATAAGGTAAGGTAATATCACCTAAAACTCCTCGGCCTACAGCAATTCCGTCAGCGCCTGAAAGTTCTAAACATTTTTCTGCATCTTCAAGAGAAGTTACATCGCCATTTGCAAAAACTGGAACATCGACGGCAGATTTTAAATCTTTAATTTTTGCCCAATCAGCAGAACCAGAATACATCTGAGAGCGAGTTCTTGCGTGAATTGTAATAAAATCAGCACCAGCCTCTTGCATTTTTACACCATAATCCACATAGTTCATCGTGTCGGCAGTGAACCCTAGACGAAATTTCACACTCAATGGGCAATCAATAACTTCCTTAATTGCTCTTACAATATCTTGAGCAAGCTCTGGAGTTCTCATTAAGGCAGAGCCGTCACCTGCATTAATTACCTTTTTTACAGGACACCCCATATTGATATCAATAATATCTGCTCTAGGAGCTAAAAATTTTGCAGCTTGAGCCATTAATTCAGGTTTATGACCAGAAATTTGATATGCAATCGGTGAATCGTATTCAGATTTTTGAATTATGGCACAGTCATGAACATTCCTAAGTCCTTCAGAACTAATCATTTCTGTAGTAATCAAACAAGTTTTTGAGTATTCTCTAATCAGCTTACGAAGGACAATATCAGTAATCCCAGCCATTGGAGCAAGGGATACTTTAAACTTTTTCAGGTCATCACGAGTTAATCTATTTTGTTGGTGCATAGCTCTTTAAGTCATTTAACCTTGTCATTGAATATTGCTTATATTGGTCATTTGTTTTTGAGTTTGTAACAAATTGCTTGTAATAAGTATATGCATTTGCATATTGACCTAATGAGTCATAAGCTGTTGCAATTAGATAATCCGCCAAAACCAACTCTTTATTATGAGAGTAAGCTTGTTTGTATTCATTAATCGCTTGCAAAGGTTTTTCTTGAGCATCATAAATTAAGCCACGATAATAATATGCATAAGCATTATTTTTATCTTCTGTAAGAATTTGGCTAATAATTTTTAATGCGTTATCATAGTCTTTTGCGTTGTATTTATCAATAACTTTGTTGATTAACAAAATATTATTTTGTTCAATTACTGTTGCTAACAAGTCATCCGCACTTTCATTTTTAGGGTTAAGTTTTAGAGCTGTTTGCAAATAGATTTTTGCAGAAGTCCAATTTTCTTTTTCTGCATATAAAACACCGATATAGTATGCTACATCTGAGTTAGTTTTATCAATAGCGAACGCCTTTTTGTAGTATTCAATTGATTTATCAATATTATCCATGCCTTTGTAACAAGCTGCAATTGCAATCAATACATCTTTTGGCTTTGGTTCAATTTTTAAGTATTCATCTAAAGCTTTTTGATATTCGCTGTTTGTAAAATATGTATTTGCTTCAGTGTAAATATTATCAGAAACCGCTTTATTTACAGTATCTAATGCTGTTTTTACGGCTGAGTTATTTGGGAATTTTGTTTTTGCAGTATTTAACAATGCTTGAGCTTTTGTATAATCTTTCTTTTCAGCATAGGCTAAAGCTAAATTTGCGTAAACTTCTGCATTGTTAGTATCATATTTTAAAATTTCATTGTAGCAAGTAATTGCCAAATCAATTTTCTTGTCTTTGTGTAAATCTAGGGCATAATCATACATTGCCTCAAGAGTTGAGCGGTCTACACTTGCATCCGCAGAGAAAGTTTTAATCATTTCTTCGGGAGTCATTGAATCCTTCATAATTTCAAACATTTCACGTTTCGCTTCAACATTTGTAGGTTCAATGTCTAAAACTTTTTTGTATGCTTTCAAGGCTTCTTCTTTTTCGCCTGAATCAAGTAAAGCTTTTGCTCTGTACATATTCGCATCTAAATTGTTTGGGTACAATGCTAATACTGAATTATACGCAGACAATGCACTTGCATAATCTTTCTTTTGTTGGTAAAGAGTACCGATATTCAAACGAGTTGTAACACTTGTTGGTTCAAGTTTTTCAGCTTGTTTGTAATAATTGATAGCTTCATCATATTTTTTTTGTTTTTGATAAATAGCGCCTAAATTTGCATAAACTTGTGCATTTTTTGAGTCAGTTGCTAATTTTTTCAA
>CALBKW010000100.1 GCA_937895785.1 uncultured Candidatus Melainabacteria bacterium
TTAATCAACTTGTTACTAATTTTTGGATGGTTAAAGGGCTATTGGAAAATGGGGTTGAAACATATATTACAACTATTGATAACTTATCTTTGAAACACGGAAAAGGTTATGCAAAATGTTTCAAGACTTATGAAAAAGACAACGACATCTTTTATAAAAAAAATGCAGAAGATTTTTGCATAGAAAACAAATTTGAAAAAGTTTTCTTCCGTCCAGACCCTCCTGTAGATAATGATTACATCAGTGCAACATATATTTTTGACTTTGTTGACAGAGCAAAAACTCAAATAATCAACGATACAAAGGCAATCAGAAGTTTCAACGAAAAATTACACGCAAATCTTTTCCGCGAGTTCATGCCAGAAAACATTGTTACAGCTTCAAAAGATGACATTGAAGAATTTTTAAGTATCCATAAAGAAATTATCTTAAAACCTTTAAACAACTGCTTCGGACAAGGTGTAATGTACTTGAAAGAAGGCGACAAAAACACATTGAGCATAATTAAGACTTTAACTCACGACGGAAAATCTCTTGCTATGATACAAAAATATCTTCCACAAGCTCAAAATGGAGATAAAAGAGTTTTAATTTTAAACGGTGAAGTTTTAGACGCATGTGTTCAAAAACTTCCAACAAAAGATGATTTCAAGTTTAATACACACTCTGATGAATTTTTAAAAAGGGCTGTTTTAACAGAAAGCGAAAAAGAAAAATTCACACAAGTCGCACAGGGTTTGAAAAAAATAGGTATTCAAATGGCTGGCTTAGACGTTGTTGATGAAAAAGTTATTGAAATCAATGTAACAAGTCCTTGTTATTTTATAAAAGAAATTAACGCTCGTTTTAACACACATTTAGAAGACAAAATGAATACCTTTATGCTTGAAAAATCTTGTGTAAAAGTTTGTAAATAAATACGCCATGCTCTAGCAATATTTTTTATTACGAACATTGGATAAAGTATGAAGATTTCTGCACTTAATGGCGTAAAAAATACCCCTCAAAAGATTAATGTCAAGCCTTCTGGAATGACTGCGCCTATTACTATGCCCAAAAACGCAAAAGCAACAGCGCTTGAAATGATGGGTATTTATAACAAATCTTTAGTTAATTTCAAAGGATACTACGGCGATCAACAACCCGCAAAAAAACTTTTCTGGATATTAAAAGGTAATAACGACGTTTACGAAGACAACGAAACAAAAAGTCATTTATACAATGGCGGAAACACAGGTTGGAAAAAATGGGTTGATACAAATCCTGAAGACTTGTTAAAACGTTCACCTATGGATGCAATTCAATCTATTTGCACTCTTAACAAGCAACCAAACTGCTACCCAGGTATTCCGTCATACATACCAACACCAAATTATGGTGACAAATGGGGACGTAGAGCCAATTATATAGAAATAAACCCTCGTACTGTTGCATTAACCGAAGGGGATAAAAAAAGTGAAGGCTTACTTAACGTTATGAAGTTGCTTCCAGCAATTCCACCATCAGGAAAAAGTAACGCTAATTGCATAATTTTATCTCAATTATACCCAGCAATGTATCGAGAAAATGACGGCAGAACAGGTCATTCTTCACTTTACACAGTAGATTTACATTCTGGAATTTCTAAAAATTTAACTTCTGATAAACTTAGTCGTGACGGTCAAAGAATGGGCGACGATGAACAAGTTAAAGCGTTCAACGATATGGCACACTTGAGAGGTTTAAAAACAGGTATTAGAATGCCACTTTCGGCAGGTCAAATGACAGTGAAAGGCGAACCTTTTGATTGGTATAAGCACGAAAAAGCCTACATTGATGCTTGTTGTTGGGCTGTTGATTTGGGCTTTGATGCAATCTTTTTCGACAGCGCAAAACACGTCGGCAACTGGGATATGGGAAATTATTGCGGTTCAGGAGCTGTTCCTAACTTTAACCAAATGCAATACATTACTCAACAAATCCGTTCTAAAACAGGTAGAGGCGACATTGCTCTAATCGGTGAGAAATGCGATATGAATCCTCGTTTCAAAGAAATGGGTTTAACCGCAGGAAACGACTGGGGTAGAGCTGACGATTTCAACAATGTTCTTCACGAATATGACAAACAAAGTTGGAATGATGAATACGCGGCTGGTCCTGTCATCTCAGACGACAACGACCGTGGAGGAATGCCGTTTGAGCAACGATTAAACAGAATTAAAAATGCACTTCACGCATATCGTGACCCAGGATGGAAACTTCCTGTCTATATGCAAATGCACGATTTATTCCCTCAATGTCCATATTCAAACACT